>NZ_JAQMTM010000103.1:0-23881 GCF_028331085.1 Anabaena sp. CS-542/02 | reverse complement strand
GGTAATTTTGTCAAATCCTCAGATCCTTAATCATGATTGGACAGCGACTAAAGTCACGTGGGACTTATCGTAATCTGTAAATCAGATCCAACCGTGGGCAGTATTGTGGTATAAGTGGAGCCATCTACTTAACTGAACATTAAAAACCAGTTAACTTATCCTTAATAGGATGTGACGTTATGAGAGTATATGATGTTGTAGCCACATAAATTTAATTTTTATGAATTTTTCAATGTGAATATTAGCTCTTACTACCAGGATAAATCTGACTAACGTTAACAGGGAAACTACAAAATGTCTGAAAAATACAGGGTGAAAAAACTTAGGAGAGGTTTAATAACCAAAGGGCAGAAAACATCTGAAAAACTAACGGGTATGTGGTCATCATGGTATCTGATGGTGGTGGAATCAGTACCATTTTTGATAGCTGTGGCTGTATTTTTAAGCGTTGTCAGTTTAAAAAGTCCTGTGCTGCTGTTTTGTTTGCTCCTGGGAAGTTTACTAGCAATAGTCATCCAGCTTGGACAGAGAGTAAATTTAGCAAAGCCCTGGGTTGTGTTCTGTCAAATCCTAGCCGTATCCCTAGTTCTGAGTTTATTTTGGCTAGATTACTTTGCATTTCCCGCACAGGCTCAATTTTTTGGCAAAGCAGAGAGTTTTTTCCGCAATACTTTAACACAAGGTACGGAAACCAATAGTAATACCCAAACTGCAGTCAGCCTAATATTTAACGTTTTACGAGCAATTTATTTACTTTATATTGCAGGTTCTTTAGTTGGTGTAATTAACGCCGTTAGGAAAGATGAAGATTGGCAAAGTATAGCCAGGGTTCCCTTATTAGTAGTAGTTGCGGTCACAGTTGCTGATGTGCTGACAGGGTTTGTAGTTGGTGATTGAGTAACTAAAGTATGTCTGAAGAAACAGATAGAGAATTTCGCCCTGTAAATCAAATCCTGGGAGCCCAACCTTCATTAGGTCCAATTCCTGCGGATCAAATATTTCCCTGGTTGGTGATTATTCTCGCTGCTTACTTAATTGTAAATGGAGTTTTTGGGGGAATATTTGCAGATGATTTTCAAAGATGGTTATGGACAGCATTAATTGCGGGTTGGGGGATAGCAACCTGGTGGATCTTAAGTGGTGGTAGGAGTTGGCGATTTTTAAGCAAATTCATAGGAGTTCCCACTTGGACAAGAGGCTTTGCTCGTTATTACAGCTTGTTAGAAGTTAACCATGAAGCAGAAAATCGGCAAACAAAGCATAAAGGTCGGCGGTCAAGAAAGTAGATTAACACCATTTGAGGATGCTTTACATTTAGCTTCCATGTTACGCATTTCCCTGGATGGTCGTGATCTAGGGGCTTATATTTTAAACAAAGACACTCAGAAAGATAAATTTTGCTTTGTTTTTGGGTTTGAATGTCGGGGAATTCATACTACATTAAGAGACGAGCAAATAGAGACAATTTTTAATAATATAGAATCCGGTTTAAAAGATATTCCTGAAGGGGAAAAGATGACCTTACACATGGGGTCATTTAGTTCAGATAAACAAAGACAAATAGAACTATCTCACTTAGTTAAGCAGACACCATCACGGGATATTAAGTATTTATTGACATCGGAAAGAGCCAGAACTCAAGAACTCACTACTGCTGGGATTCGTAAGCCGAAATTTTTACGGATATATGTAACTTATACTATTGAACCGAATACGAAATATACAGATGATTGGATAGAGAAACTATTAGCTAAAGCTGAACTATGGTGGTTAAACTTTAAAGGGGAACTAGCCCAAGTGCAAAACGAGCGCCTGGAGACTCTGATTATCCAGTCCTATCAACAGGGTTTCTGCTTCTGGGAGCAGTTACTATCTAACAAAATGGGTTTAGATGTTAAACCTTTAAATGCTGATCAACTATGGGAAGAGGTCTGGAAAAGATTTAATGAAACACCACCTATACCCATTCCCCAGTTAGTTAATTTAGATGAAAACGGACTGTATGAGCAGGTTAATTCAGAGTTAAGTAGTAGTCAATTACTTATAGAAAATATCCACAGTACAACTTTACTGATGGAGTCTGCTGTACCCTGTGCTGACCGTCGTTGGGTAAATGTGAAAAATCGCTATATTGGAGCGTTGACATTTCTGGAAAAACCGGGAGGGTGGGCGAATAAATTCTCTCAGTTGCGTTATTTGTGGGAATTATTAGCCAGAGAAACTGTCACAGATACAGAGATTTTCTGCGAGTTAACCGCAGCCAACCCGGCTTTAGTGAAGACTACATTACAACGAGTGCTGAAGCAGTCGAATATGACAGCACTTATGGCCCAGGAAAAGAGCAAAACTATTGATGTCAGCGCTCAATTAAAGTTAAAGAAATCCGTAGCAGCCCAAGAACAATTATATGAGGGGGCGATACCAATATATACGAGTATAGCTATTTTTGTACATCGTCCCAGCATAGACAAATTAGATGAAGCCACAAGATATATAGAAAACTGCTTTCAAAGACCAGCCCAGGTAATTAGGGAGGTAGAATATGCTTGGAAAATATGGCTACAATCTTTACCGATAGTTTGGGAGGGTTTGTTAGTTAAACCGTTTAACCGCCGCCAATTATATTTAACCAGTGAAGTACCGGGATTGATGCCTTTAGTATTAACCAAAGCTGGAGATAGTCGAGGGTTTGAGTTAATTGCAGAAGAGGGGGGAACACCCATACATCTGGATTTGTTTAACCAACATAAAAATTTAGCGCTGTTTGCGACTACCCGCGCTGGTAAGTCGGTTTTGGTGTCGGGAATTTTAACCCAAGCCTTAGCTTATGATATTCCGGTGGTAGCTTTGGACTTTCCTAAACCAGATGGAACATCTACCTTTACCGACTATACAAGGTTTATGGAGGGGAATGGGGCTTATTTTGATATTGCCAAAGAATCTAATAACTTATTTGAACAGCCTGATTTGCGATCGCTCAGTCCAGAAGCCCAGCGCGATCGCCTGTTAGATTATACTGCTTTTTTAGAGTCAGCATTAATGACCATGGTTTTAGGGTCATCCACCGAAAACCAACTGTTATCCCAAACCGTGCGTTCCCTGCTCAACTTAGCATTAAGAGCATTTTTTGCCGACCCAGGGATTACCCAAAGATATAAACAAGCGATAGCGGGGGGGTTTGGGAGTCAAGAGTGGGAAAAAACCCCCACCTTAAGAGACTTTCTTTATTTCTGCTCACCGGAACATCTGCAATTAAATGCTGTGAGTGGAAGAGTAGATGACGCTCTGAGTCAAATTCAACTGCGGTTAAGATTTTGGCTTTCCAGTCGAGTCGGACAAGCCATTTCTGCACCTTCAAGCTTTCCCACCGACGCACAACTGTTAGTGTTTGCTCTGCGGAACCTCTCCGATAACGAAGACGCTGCTGTATTATCCTTAAGTGCTTATTCTGCAGCTTTGCGCAGGGCGTTAAGTAGTCCAGCTTCGATCTTTTTTATTGACGAAGCGCCGATTTTATTTGAATTTGACCAAATATCTGATTTAGTGGGGAGAATTTGCGCCAATGGTGCAAAAGCGGGAATTAGAGTTATTTTATCAGCCCAAGACCCTGATACCATCGCCAAATCTAAAGCCGCATCCAAAATTTTACAGAACCTATCAACCAGATTAATCGGGAGAATTCAGCCAGTAGCAGTAGATAGTT
This sequence comes from Anabaena sp. CS-542/02, assembly GCF_028331085.1. Taxonomy (NCBI): domain Bacteria; kingdom Bacillati; phylum Cyanobacteriota; class Cyanophyceae; order Nostocales; family Nostocaceae; genus Anabaena; species Anabaena sp. CS-542/02. Next base: position 20,178 of record NZ_JAQMTM010000103.1, on the reverse strand, counting down.
TTGTCAACATCTTAAAATATCCCCGCAATATTATTTCTCGTAATGCGACAGAAAGCTTTTTCCCTCGTAAAGAAGGAATTTACAGCCAATGGTTATTAGATGACAACGGGATTTATACCTTTTGTCGTTACTATCCAGGTTATGAACAATTAGCAGTAGTTGCTAACAACCCCCAGGAACAAACCGCACGTCAACAAGTAATGGGACAACATGACAATAAATATGAAGCAATTTCCGTATTTGCGCGACAATTAATAGCTGCTCTCCGTGGGGGTTAATCGACACGCTTTAGCTTGACGATGTAATCATGTCCAATTTATTCAGGTTGAAAGATATGCACAAAACTACTGTTCTCACCTTGGGCTTTTCCTGGTTATTACTCCTCCCAGCAACAGCACAATTAGGCCAAGTTTGGACTGAGTTTCAATTTTATTCTGTAGATATGCAAAATTACCTGAGAAATCATCTGAGCGAAACCTTAAGACCTTTAGAAATTAGGGGTCAAACTGCTCTCAATAATGCCACAGGAGCAGCGAATATACCTAACCCAATTGATGCGGGTAATAATTTTAACCAAGATATGATATTTAACCCCACAACAGATAGATTTGAAAATAATCCAGTACTGCGCAGTAATGGTGTGAACCAGGAAATGAATCGCCTAATTACTAGGGGTTCCATAGAAAGTTATATGGGGAGAGATGGACAAATACGATTAAAATCTAAGTTACAAAATACTGAAACCACCTTAAATAATATTTCCGAACTTTCCCAAAGTTCCAATAACATCTTTCAAAGACTCGCTGATACTCTCGGCGCATCTGGCGATGCTTTTCTCCCATTGATGACGATACAGAAAGACCAAGCTGGTTTACAGTTACAAGGTATTAGAATCCAGCAGGAACAAGCAAAAATCAGCGCTGAAACCCTAGCGCAAAGTATCCTCACCCATCAATCTTTACAATATTCCAACTTAAATTTAGTCAACATTTCCCAACAGATGGAAGAAATGAATCGTACTCAAAGGGTAGACACAGCTACGGAAGCAGCGAGATTTATCCGTAATACTTCTCAAACAGATTTGTTTGGTAGATAATTACTATATGGTTAATGAAAATGCAGGTTTATATTGCGCAAATCTTCCCAGAAATTGGCATTAATGAAACTTTTGATAGTGGTGCTGTAACTGCTAGAAGCATGGCTGAAAGTTGGGATAACCAATGGCTAGATTTATTACAAAATAATACAAGTAATAACTTATATGGGGCGTTAACAAACCTGGGTATATTTTTTGCTGTGGGGACGCTATTGTTTTTTATGATGCAATGGCTCAAAGATGTGATCAACAGTGAATATTCCCGTCCTATAAGTGGTTTAATTTGGCCTTTTATAGTGGTGCTGTTTTTGAGTAATACCGGAAATGGTAGCCTACTTTCTAGTTTAACCCTGGGGGTAAGAAACTTGATTAACACAGTCAATCAACAAGTAGTTAGTACAGCAGATGCTGAACAAACTTATCAGCAAGCATTAAATATGAGTTTAGCTGAAGAAGTAGCGGGTTCTTTACTTCGTCCTTGTCAATCGCTCAATGGGGAACAACAAACCCAATGCTTGGCCAGAGCAAGCGACCAAATTGATAACCTGTGGAGGGAATATAGAAACTTATATGGGAATAGAATTTGGATTGAAAGACTAGAAAATCAAGTAACTTCGCTGAAACTTAGGACGGGAAATATATCAGATATTACCTTTAACTCCTTATTAGGGAATACCGCCCAAACCAGAATTAAAAACTTCTTAATTTCTTTGCAATACGCGTTTCAAAACCTTATAGAAGCTACCATGTTACTTATAGCAGCTTTAGGACCATTAGCCCTAGGCGCATCTTTATTACCTGTAGGGGGTAAACCGATTTACGCATGGTTGACAGGTTTGTTTGCTGCGGGAATTACTAAAATTTCATTTAATATCATTGCTGCTGTGACTGCAGCAGTAATTATCAATGGACCAGCAGAAAACCCCAATGCTAACCCTGACTTAATGTGGTTTATTATCTTTCTGGGAATTTTAGCCCCAGTATTATCCTTAGCTGTCGCAGGTGCGGGAGGATTTGCGATTTTTAGCGCCATTAATAATAGTACAGCCTTAATCAAAAATAGAATCTAAACATCCCATCGGTGTGCAAATGACAAAACTACTCCGAAAAAGAAAATCTAGTATAAATTTTCTCACAATTTTTGCGATCGCCACTTTCAGCTTACATCTAGCAGTATTATTTCTGTTCATTTTACAAGGGTTAAACATTCGCCAACTTAGTCTGAGAAAACCCCCCAACTTTGTGGAAATGGTTGATGGTCAACCCATAGGCGCTGTGGATGATTTAGCTAGAGACCCCGAAGCGATTCGCCAATTCATCAGTAAAACCATGACATTGATGTTTAATTGGTCAGGAACCCTCCCCCCACAAACTATTGCAGAAGCTGCAAAACCCCAACCAGACCCAGGAATAGCTATCAGAACCCCCCAAGGAGGTAACCAACGAGTCACTACCAGCAGTTGGGTAGGGAGTTTTGCGATCTCAGAAGATTTTCGTCAAGGTTTTTTAAGTGCGATCGCCCAAATGACTCCACCAGAAGTATTTTCAAACAGTCCTAATCTTATATCAGCAGAATTAGTCATCCAAAGGATTTACCCCCCAGAAACAATAGCTCCGGGGAAGTGGCGAGTAGGGATGATAGCTGACCTAATTCAGACCAGAAAAGATGATGGGAGAAAAGCAGTCACACCCTTTAATAAAGATTTTTTAGTGCGTGCGATCGATTATTTTCCTTACCCCCTAACAGATAGTAGTACGGACATCCAAAAAGCAATTTATAGCCATCGTGCTGACAAACTAGAGATTTACGAAATTCATGATTTTTGTTTAGTGGACAACTCCATTATTGTCAGGGAGGATAAATCAAACCGTTGTAGAAATTAAAGTAACAATTGACTATTTATTTTAAGTAAATTATTCTCAAAATTATCAAGGCAAATATTTATGCACTTAGTCAAGCCAGAGAAGAGAAAAAGTAGTATATTACCACTATTAGCGGTGGGAACATTTGGGCTAAATTTATTTAGCTTGCTCTTGATTTTGTTTCATAGTTCCATGATTCAAGATTTACAACAGCAACTGACACCCCAAAGTTTAGCCCAACTTGCTGATGGTCGAGCCATTACCTTAGACCCTCAACAAAGTGATGAAAGACATCCAGAAACAATTCGCCGATTTGTGGGTGAAACCATGAGCTTAATGCTTACCTGGTCACAAAAACAGCCGCCAATCACAGCTTGGGAAATTAGTTCTCAACTCTTAGCCAATAATTTCAGAACCAAGTTTCAGGAGGAAATTACTAAATTAAGTCCCATGGGAAAATTTATTAATAACAAATCTGAATATATATTAGTAGTACAAAGAGTATCTCAACCGGAAAAAATAGGTAATGGTAAATGGAAAGTTGAAATGTTAGCCAATCACTTAAACTTTAGTGCTTCTAATAATCTAGGAACCTCAAGTGAGTTCAATAAACAAATTTTAGTCAGAGCCATAGATAAACCAGTAACTTCACTTCCACAGCAAGGGTCATCTTGGGATTTAGCAGGATACCGCTTAGGAGAAGCTAGACTAGAAATTTACCAGATATGCGACATCACAGACAAAAATTGTTCTTGAAATTAACACCCAGTAAAACACCATGAATTCTTATTCAATTCACCCAGAAATTTCTCCACAATATACAGTGGAACCAACCCATGAGCACCATGAACCAGAAATAGACTTGTTAGATTGGGAGTCTAGAATAGCTCAATTGGTGGGTTTTGAAGAAGAGTCACCACAACAAGATTTAACTAGCTTTGAAGCTCACACTATTCCCCCCGAAGAAGTAGAAACCGAGCAGTCACTGTCATCTAATCCCTTTGCTAAGTTAGCCTTAGTAGGTGGTGCTACCTTAGCTGTAGTGGTAGTTGCTGGGGTGTTTTTATCCCAAATTATGAATAGCAGTAATCAAAGACCAAGAAGTAATTTAGTTTCCCCAAGGGTTCCATCACCGGCTATTAGTGAAGCTCCTGAAGTAAATTTAGCACAAGAGGTGGAGATACTCAAGACAAAGTTAGCCCTTGCAGAACAAGTACAGACCGTCAGAGCAGCTCAAGAAAATCTCAGAAATAGACCACCTGCGCGGGTGGAAACTCCACAGGTGAGAGCAAGTACACCTACAACACTGGCCACATCTCCACAGAAAATAGTCAGAGTTGAGCCGATTATTCAAGAACCTGCGTCTCCTTCAGTTCCTATTATTGAACAACCCGCGTCTCCTTCAGTTTCTATCCCACCAATAGCTATGGACTCTACACCCCCACCGATTGTTATCCCAGCAGTATCGCCACCAGACCCCCTGAAGGAATGGACAAGGTTAGCAAAGTTAGGTAGTTATGGTCAGGTAAATACCACCGGTCAATCAAGAGTAAATACAGCTTTATCTGTACCAGAAGTTAATACTTATGCAACGAAGTTGCAACCGGGACAAACACCACCACAACCAGAGATTTTAGTCAGTCAGGCACAACCACAAAACCCGAAATCTGTCAAGGTAGGAACTAATGCTAAAGCCGTATTAGCAACGGCCATCTTTGGGGAAACTAGTAGAGCTAGAAATAATGACACTCAAGAAGAAGATAATCTATTTGTGGTACAGTTGCAAGAACCACTAAAATCTATAGATGGTGCGATCGCAGTACCTGCTAATACAGAATTATTGGGTGAAATTCGTTCTATTTCCGAACAAGGTCTACTACAGTTAAATTTAGTCAAAATCATCTCAGAAGAGAACGGTGAATTGATAGAAAGAACCTTACCCAAGAATGCAATTGTACTTCGCGCTCCCCAAGGTAGACCTTTGATAGCAAATCAATATCCCGATCAAGCAGGATCAATAGCAGGGATGGACACAGGCCTATTCATTTTAGGAGGTATTGGTAAAGCTGCGGAATTATTCAACCGTGCCGAAACCGAAGTTTCTATAGAAGGTGGTAGTACCGTCGTCACCAACACCAATAACAGACGCAACATACCAGCTGGAATATTGGAAGGTGGATTAAGGTCAATAGTACCCCAAATATCTCAACGCAATCAACAAGCCATTTCTCAAATGATGCAAAGAACTAATATTTGGTTTATACCAGCTGGCCAAGAGGTAGAAATATACGTCAATAGAACCGTAAAACTATAATTCGTTATTTCTAATAATAGCAATATTGTGGGTTGGGCATCCTACCGGACTTAATTAACCCCAGTCACCCTAATCGCCGTTTTCCCATTAGCTATGAAACACATTCTCAAATATCTTAATTTTTGGACTCTCACCCCTCTAATTTTCTCAGCCCCCATCTTACTATATGCAGGGCGAACTTTAGCTAATAATGCCGTTTTGCGTTCCCTGTTTTCCTGTCAAGCGCAAGGTTTAGGGGGAGTAGTACCTACTATCAAAGTTTCCTATCAACAAGGGACAAACTTAAGCTTTCTCCCAGCAGGGGAAACAATTAAGAAAGTTTGGTTAAACGACCCATCACAAGTAACAATGGACTTTGATGGTCCGATGTGTATGCAATTGGGAGCAGAACGTAACTTAAATTCCGGAGAGTGTAAAAACTCAGCCGCAAATGTCATTCAACTGCGGCGCATTCCCCGGCTCAATATTCCCGGAATACCCAAGACGGATAATACACTTTTAACAGTAATTACCGAAGAAGGAAACAGGAGTAAACTCTATACCTTTAGAATATTATATCAAGACACTGCTCCTAATTATCACACCTTAGCAATTTATCCCGACCCAGCCCGCAAGGAAATAGCTTGTGTCAGTACATCCAATGAATTAATTTAACCCTTTGACAGACCCTAAGCTTCAGGGGGTTAAGACCTTTGATAAATCTCAAATTAATCGGGACATACAGCACTTTTCAAGTAAATAAAGTACACACCTTAATATTATAACTCTTGTGGGGTGGGCATCGGTGCCCGCCCTTTTTTACCTAACTTCAATGAAAGGCGCTGTAAGTGTAACTATTTTGTCCCTTTTATTTTATGTAAATTTATAGCCAGAGTGGGTTAAGTGTAATAAGATGCCATCAATAACTACATTGAGTAGTTAGTCGGAAAAATGGTGATTAAAAAATCGCAATTGGTAATCTCTTAGGAACCATCCACCTTGATACTTTTGAGCATCAAGAATATCAAGAATTTTTCACTCAAGATTCTATGAACTTTGATCTGGTATCAAATTTGATTCTGGGATTTGAATGAGTCGAGTCAGAAATTTTTGGTTTATTACCCGATGATGGGTTAAAATTCTTTGCGCTTTATCAACGTTTGGGTGATGATTTTACGCCGTTCGTCGGTGTCGTTGACGAACGGCTGCTAGGTCACTTGACATCTGGGTTGATACCTTAACTTGACACCTATGGCAAGATGCCCACCCCACAAGATTTATGATATTAAGGTGTGTAGTTTATTGACTTGAGTACCTCAATATAGTGGGACGGGGAGTGTCAAGACAACAATTTACATTGACCATGATGGCGTAACAAATGGTCACACAGGACTAAAGCCACCATCGCCTCTACCATGGGTACTGCTCGGGGTAATACACATGGGTCATGTCTTCCCTTTGCAGCTAAAACAGTTTCTTCCCCTGCTTGGGTAACTGTTTTTTGCTCCTTTCTAATCGTGGCCGTGGGTTTAAATGCAACTCGTAAGATAATATTTTCACCGTTGGAAATTCCCCCCTGAATACCCCCTGAACGGTTGGTGACGGTGCGAATTTCTCCACTGTCATCTATATAAAATTCGTCGTTGTGTTCAATCCCGGTTAACAGAGTCCCCCCAAAACCTGAGCCAATTTCAAAGCCTTTACTAGCGGGGAGAGACATCACACCTTTAGCGATATCCGCTTCTAATTTATCAAAGACTGGTTCCCCTAGGCCTTTGGGAACGTTGCGAGCTACACATTCTACTACACCCCCAATTGAATTACCATCTCTACCAATTTGCTCAATTAATGAAATCATCCGTTCTGCTGACTCGCTATCGGGACAGCGGACTATGTTACTTTCCACTTGTTCTAGGGTGACGGTGTTGGGGTCAATCACCGCTTCTAAGTCTTTGATGCGCTTGACGTAGCCGATGATTTCAATATTAGCAACTTGACGGAGGATTTTTTTAGCGATCGCACCTGCGGCCACTCTTCCTATTGTCTCACGGGCTGAGGATCTGCCCCCACCTTGCCAATTGCGAATACCATACTTAGCATCATAAGTTGCATCAGCATGGGAGGGGCGATACTTTTGCGCCATCTCGTCGTAGTCTTGGGGTCGGGTGTCTTTGTTGCGCACCATCATCGCGATGGGTGTTCCCAAGGTTTTACCCTCAAATACTCCAGATAAAATTTCGCAGCTATCGGCTTCTTTGCGGGGTGTGGTAATTTTACTTTGTCCGGGTTTTCTTCTGTCTAGTTCTAGTTGAATTTCTGCGGGAGAAATTTCTAATTGAGGGGGACAACCGTCAATTATCACTCCCACACCACCGCCGTGGGACTCGCCAAATGTAGTAATACGAAATAAATGTCCGAAGGTATTGCCCATGATATTGAGGAAAAACGTTGAGGCTTTTGTATTGTACCGAAAGTTATTAGTTATAGGGAACAGGGAACAGGGAACAGGGAACAGGGGGAATAGGGAATAGAGGGAATAGGGAATAGAGGGAATAGGGAGAAAGGCTATATTTAATAAATTGTCTACCCCAGCGCACAGATCAACATAGGTGAGTTATCTGTGGGTTTTTACTCTAGGTCTTTATGGGTAAAGGGTTTAGCATTTGCTCCTGTGTAAGTGGCTACTATATGACCGTTACCGGTCATCTGATATTTATAGGTAACTAACCCTTCTAAACCAACGGGTCCACGGGGTGGCATTTGTTGCGTACTTATACCTACTTCTGCGCCGAAACCGTAGCGAAACCCATCAGCGAAGCGAGTAGAACAGTTGTGAAATACTCCCGCTGCGTTTACTAGTCCAAAAAAGGTTTCTACCGCTGCCGGGTCTTCTGTGATAATGGCCTCAGTATGGCGGGAACCATACTCGTTAATATGGGCGATCGCCTGTTCTATGGAGTCTACAATTTTAATTGCTAAAATCAAATCGCTGTATTCTGTTTCCCAGTCTGTGGCGATCGCCCTGCCAATATGGGGTATAATCTCTAAAGTGCGGTCATCGCCCCTTAATTCTACCTCTGCGCCTGCCAAAGCTGCGGCAATTTTGGGGAGAAATTCCCCAGCAACAGATTGATGGATTAATAGGGTTTCAATGGCGTTACAAGCAGCCGCATATTGAATTTTAGCATCAACACTGACTGTAATGGCTTTGGTTAGATCCGCAGCTTTGTCTATATATAAATGACAAATTCCGTCGGCGTGTCCTAATACGGGGATGCGGGTGTTATTCTGGACGAATTGCACAAAGGAATTAGAACCCCTGGGAATAATTAAATCTACATATTTATCTAAGTTTAAAAGTTCTCGGGTTTCTTCTCTAGTTGTTAATAACTGCACCGCATCGGAGTTAACCGCAGTGTGAGATAATCCCTGTTTAATGGCTTTAACTATAGCTTCACAAGAAGCGATCGCCTCTTTTCCACCTTTGAGAATCACACCGTTACCTGATTTGATTGCTAAGGAGACAATTTGAATTGCTGCTTCTGGACGCGCTTCAAAAATAATCCCCAACACCCCCAGGGGACAAGTGACCCGCTTGAGAACTAAACCACTATCTAGTTCTCGGTGAATTTGCACAGTTCCCACCGGATCTGGTAGTTTAGCCACATCTCGCACCCCGGCGATCGCATCTCTTAGTTTATGTTCATCTAACTGTAAGCGTTTATATAGTGGTTTGGCGATACCTGCGGCTGTAGCTGCTTGACAATCGGCTATATTTGCTTGTATGATGTCATCTTTAGCTAATTCTAGAGCCTGGGCTATGGCTTCTAAGGCTTGATTTTTGGCTTCTGTATCCAGAATTGCCAATTTACTCGCTGCTTGGCGGGTTTTTTGGGCGATGGTAATTAGGGGTAAATTATCTTGCAGAGTGGTCATGTGTGAAAATTTGGCTTTTTTCCCATCTTAACAATACACAGAACCCGCAAATATCACGGACTTCTCAAAAAGTACCGGATCTGAACTCTATAGTTCTCCTCTAAAGGCTTTTTGTAGTAGAGAGTTGAATAGGTTATCTAAGTCTTGACAACTATACTCAATTCTATTTCTCAAACTATCGACTTTACTATAAATTACTGAAAATTGTTTTTGTAGTGTCAATGGTGGATACGGAAAATTAAAGTTAAGTAGTGCTAGGCGATTAATTTTTGGGATATTTGTACGTGTAGAATGCTTTTCAGCATATGTTAGAAAAAGATTAGAACGCAGCATATAAACAAGAAATCGTTGGTCAAGTTTCGATTCTTTGACACGAAGAGGATAAATATCTGCACTACAAACACCTGTAAAACCAGGAATGGTCACTTTATTTAGATAGGGTCGTATTTTTGAGTATAATACATCAGTTGGTTCAAATAAATACTTACCGCTATGTAGTTTGAGTTCTTTTGGAGTTTTAACCCCAATAATTTGCCCAGTATTAGCGTGTATATTTTCGCAGCCTATGTGCTGCATATTTACATAAGGATCAGCTTGTGGATTAATCTGTCCTGAAACAATAGAGAGTAATTCGCTTAAATTGCAATATGGCCACCCTTTAGGATTAGTAACAGGGTCGCCGAACATATCTAAGAAAGTCGATCGCAATAATTCCTCTGTCAGTGCGATCGCCCGTTTCCGTTTCCGGCGAATATCGTCAGCTTTATCTAATATTGCAGCAATGCGTCGCTGTTCTTCTAGGGGTGGGACAACTATGGGAATACGGCTTGCTGCGCTTTTTGTTAGTTTTCCGCGAGTAGTACCTGTTACAAATGGGGTAACATCGTAACGTTCCAAATGTCTGTAAAGATATCGAATATCAATGCAATCTTTTGGTCTAAGGACATGAGCATGATTGTTTACCCAACACTTACCAGTTATTTGATAAGCAATAGTTTTGTTTGGATCTCCAAAGTGTCCACCATCTTCAGCTAGTAAAACCAGTGGTTCATCAAAGATAAATTCTGCTACCGAGTCTTGTTGTCCGTTAGCTCCATAATAAGGATAAGGACCTTTCACTCTGTCTCTTTCCGTAATGGCTTTACGTTGATTATCAAGAAATTCCACAACTTCCGAAAGGAGAAAAGTGTCCCAATTAGTTGATAATTGTGATTGGTAAATCAGCATCCCCAAAACACCCCCAACATAGCAAAACTCACCCGCATCAAATCACCCAGCACCAGAAACAGCAATAATAATTGTATCTCTTTTTTCAGTAGATACCTTCACCTTTTGGTAATTGGCTGTATCAATTATCCTGTGATAAACGCCCTTGTAACTCCCGCACCCGCTCTAAACTTAAACCTGTAATTTCTCTAGTTTCTTCTGCACCCATACCCCTGCGGAGTAAATTAATGGCGATGGTTTCCTGTGCTTCTTGAATACCTTCTTGGCGAGCTTTCCGTTCCCAACTGGTGACAATTTCCATATATTTTTCCTCCTGTAATAGTCCCATAGTATTCGCCGTCACCTGAAATAATTCCTCTTCAGTCGCATTCAAATTGAGATAGACATCTACAAACCCCTAAATTAACTGCATCCGCGCTGGGTCTAGCTTCAAAGTAATTAACAATCGTAAACATTCCGCCTTTACCTGGGGACGTTCCGACGGGGGTATCTTCATTTTAGCCATTAAAGCCGCTGCTACGGGATTAGACTGGGTTAAATAATCTCGCCAACGTAGTTGATTTAATTGGATGGCTCTAAAATTAAAATCAAGTACCTGTAAGTCAGAAAAAGCTAGTTGATAATTTTCTGGTTCCCGACGCTGGGGTTCATCAAAGGAAAAAATCACCACCGGATAGATGGGTAAATCATATTTTTCATGTAAGCGGGCGAAATATTTAAACATCCGCTTGGCAAAATCTGACTGACTGTATGATTGATTTTCAACGTGAATTAAAAAATAAGTCTCTTGCTGCTGGTATCGCACCTGCGCCAATAAGTCAATTTCTTTTTTATCGCCCGAAGTGACATCATTAAAGACTTCCTGGGGTAAAAACTGAATAGATTCTCGGTCAATCTCTCTCACTACTTGCGGGAGAAATAACTCTAAAAATTCCACAAAGAAGGTAGAAATTAATTCTTTAAATAAACGGTCATGGTCAATCATCCCAGGAGTTTCTCTAAAACCTCTAAGTCCGCCCGAATTTCATCCTCTAATAGTTTATGCTGTTTCAGCTAATAGCTGGCAAATGGTTTGATGGGCGTTGGAGGAACTAAACAGCACCCCATCGGGGATAAAATTCCCCGTGCTAGAATAACCTTAATCAAGTATCCCTCCCTTCATAGCAAGTAATTATTTAAGTAAAACCTTGATTTTTCCAGGAGAACCTGATGGTTATAGCCACAGTACCAGAGCAACAGGTAAAAATCGGACCTACCCAACTGCTGATTAATAACCAGTGGGTAGAAAGTATCAACGGTCGCCGCTTTGCTACCATCAACCCCAGTACAGGGGAGGTGATCTGTGAGGTAGCAGAAGCAGACAAAGCAGACGTAGACCGCGCCGTACAAGCAGCCCGCAATGCTTTTAATAGTCGGGAATGGCGGGGAATGTCCCCCAGCCGTCGCGGTAAATTGCTGTATAAATTAGCAAATTTAATTGAGGAAAATACAGAGGAATTAGCGCGGCTAGAAACCTTAGACAATGGTAAGCCTTTACATGATTCCCTAGGGGACATAGAGTTAGTCATTGCCTGTTACCGGTATTATGCGGGCTGGGCAGACAAAGTGCAAGGTAAAACCATCCCCATTAATGGCCCTTATTTCTGTTACACACGCCATGAACCAGTAGGGGTAGTAGGTCAAATTATTCCCTGGAACTTTCCCCTATTAATGCAAGCTTGGAAATTAGCCCCAGCTTTAGCTATGGGTAACACCGTAGTCATGAAAAGCGCGGAACAAACACCTTTATCTGCATTGCGGGTGGGTGAGTTAATTATAGCTGCGGGGTTTCCCCCTGGGGTGGTGAATCTATTATCAGGATACGGTCACACAGCGGGAGCGGCGATCGCCAGACATATGGATATTGACAAAGTAGCCTTTACCGGTTCTACAGAAGTAGGACATTTAATTATGGCTGCTGCCGCGCAAAGTAACCTGAAGCGAGTAACCTTAGAATTGGGGGGTAAAAGTCCTAATATAGTGTTTGCCGATGCAGACTTAGAAGCAGCGATCGCCGGTTCCCATGAAGGTATATTTTTTAATCAAGGTCAGTGTTGCTGCGCCGGTTCCCGGTTATTTGTAGAAGAGAAATGTTACGACGAGTTTGTTACCAAAAGCGTAGAAGCAGCGACAAGGCGGGTAGTGGGTAACCCCTTTGACCCCCACACCCAACAAGGACCCCAAGTAGACAAAGAGCAATTTGATAGAGTCATGGGTTATATCAAAGCAGGGAATAGGGAAGGGGCCAAGCTGCTGTGTGGAGGGACTCAAATCGGCGAGAAAGGATTCTTTATTACACCCACAGTTTTTGCTGATGTCCGGGATGATATGCAGATAGCTCAAGAAGAAATCTTTGGCCCAGTGATGAGCATCATCAAATTTAGAGACATCGAGGAAGTAATTAACCGGGCGAATAATACCATGTACGGACTAGCTGCAGCAGTCTGGACACAGGATATTAACAAAGCCCATGCGATCGCCAACAATGTGCGCGCGGGTACGGTCTGGGTAAATTGTTACGACGTATTTGACGCAGCAGCACCCTTTGGCGGGTTCAAACAGTCAGGGATGGGTAGAGAACTCGGAGAATATGGACTGCAACAATACACCGAGGTGAAGACAGTAACCATGAAACTATAAACCTTGCTCCCGAGCAATTTGGGCCTTAGCCTGCTGCCATAAAGATTCTAACTCATCTAAAGAGTAATCAGACAGGGGGCGATCAAGCACCGCCTCCATTTTTTGTAACCTGTGTACAAAACGTTGATTAGTTCCTTGTAAAGCAGAGCTAGGGTCAAGATGGGACCACCGAGCCAACTGGATAACTGCAAACAGTAAATCACCCAATTCTGCTTCTTGACGTGCTGGAGTTTCCCCCGCCAAAGCCTCTTGAAACTCCCCCAACTCCTCATAAAACTTTGCCCAAACCCCCTCAATACTTTCCCACTCAAAACCCACCTGGGCCGCCTTTTGGGAAATCTTCATCGCCCCCATTAACGGCGGAAGAGTGCGACCATAACGACCCAGCTGCTCACTCAACTGATGCTGAACAGAAACCTCCCCCTTTTCCTTCGCCTTAATCGCCTCCCAATTTTCCCTCACCTCTTCCACACCCGCAACCGACACATCACCAAACACATGGGGATGACGACGGATCAACTTTTGCGAAATCCCCCGAGCAACTCCCTCCAAATCAAACCTTCCCGACTCCCCAGCAATTTGGGCTTGAAGAACCACCTGTAATAATAAATCCCCCAACTCCTCCGCCATAGCTGCATCATCACCCCCTTGAATTGCATCAACCACCTCATAAGCCTCCTCAATCACATAAGGAATCAGACTTTGGGCGGTTTGCGCCAAATCCCAAGGACAACCCCCATCAGGCGATCGCAACCGAGCAACCACCGAAATCAACTCCTGTAAAGCCGCCAAACACCCATCCATAAAAACCTCTGCGTACCTTTGCGTTAAAAAATCACCTTCTTCTCCTCCTAGGAGAGAGTAAACCCCGCACCCCCTGCTTTTGCAAACGCTTATAAGCCGAACCACCCCAATCGCTCAGAGAATGACTCATAGCGCCCAATTCCAACCCCAAAAATAAAGCCAAATATTCCGTAGTGTAAACCATGAGCGATCGCCCCACAGTTACACTTAAATCCCGCCAAGTCAGGGTGACAATTCCCAGCATTTCCCCCATCACCAGAATCACCACAGCGACAAACCACAGCAAACAGCCCAGATAAATTACCCTCAGGGTTGTACCAATAATTGGCCCGTGAGATAACATAGAGCGGTGACGCAGGTTTTTTTGATAAGGTAGCCAAATACAGCGTAAAAAGCCCCAGCGTTGAAACTGACGCGAGTAAATATCTAAATCCGGGCCAAACATCAGACCGCTAAACATAAACCCACTCGCAACCAACAGGGTTAAATTACTGCTGCGGGTTTGCCATAGGGTGGCACCGGCGATCAACGGTAGACTATATAAGGTGATGCGATCATGGGTTCTAGCAGAGGGCATATTGCAATTGATCGCCTTTCTACACAGGATTACCGAGTTGTTATTGTACGTCAAAAAAAATATTTTCCCAAGGGGTTGCGCAATCAAAATTCTTTTGCTATATTGTTTAATTGTGAGAGCAAACGGGTGGTTAGCTCAGTTGGTAGAGCGCCTGCCTTACAAGCAGGATGTCACTGGTTCGAGTCCAGTACTACCCATTTTTATAGTAAGTGTATCTAGAGGCGTGAAATCTCACGCCTTTACTATCTTATATCGGGATGCGATCGCCTAGCAAGTAACCCTCAACAGCTAAAATTATCTCTTGAGAGAAAAAACGCCGCCAAAATAATTATGAATCCAGCAAATTAAACTGTTGGAGTAACTTAGTATTTTCCGCGGTCAGTAACTCTCGCAGGTCATCAACTTCATTCAATATTTTCACCTCCCGCGCATATTCTTCTTGGATGATTCCCAAATATTGCTGACGCTTTTCCTCAGTCTGAGAATGGCCAAGCATATGTAGGGCGATGTTGATATTAGACAGAGGATCCCGTAATTCCTGGGATAATTTTTCTAACAAATTACCTCTAATATCCGATAGTTGTCGAGAAACTTGTAAATTTGTATCATTTTCTTTAATTTCCTGTTGCAGT
This sequence comes from Anabaena sp. CS-542/02, assembly GCF_028331085.1. Classification (NCBI taxonomy): domain Bacteria; kingdom Bacillati; phylum Cyanobacteriota; class Cyanophyceae; order Nostocales; family Nostocaceae; genus Anabaena; species Anabaena sp. CS-542/02. The sequence continues at coordinate 5,071 of NZ_JAQMTM010000103.1, read as the reverse complement.
TGTTCGATTTTGTGGTGATTATCCAGATGCTGCTGTGTAGATAATGCTTGTCTTTTTAACCGTGCTTTAACTGCTTGTAATATTTCCCCTGGTTCAAAAGGTTTAGTAATGTAGTCGTCTGCGCCTAAGTTCATCCCTTGGCGCAAATCCTCACGCTCGGCTTTAGCAGTGAGAAAAATTAAGGGAATATTAGCTGTATTAGGATAGTTCCGCAGTTTTTTTAACACCTGAAAACCGTCCATACCAGGGAGCATAATATCACAAAGAATTAAATCAGGAGATTTAACCCTCGCTAAATGCAAGCCTTCTGAACCATCAGCAGCACTGACAACGGAGAAATCTGCTAATAGCAGAATTTCTGAGATATTTAAACGAATTTGCTCCTCATCTTCAATAACTAAAATCAAACTCATAAGTTGCAACCCCAGGAATTAACCATTTATTTATAATAGTAACCATTTGTTTTCATAACTAACAGATTGAAATTTTATAACTGGGTTTTAGCCCTGATAAAATCGCGAAATTACTCAAATATTGCCAGAATATTCTTCTTGATTCCGAACTGGAAAATCTAGTTAGGGAAGTAAGGGGAAATGTAATTAATAACACACGTCTTTACATAGAAAGCCAAATGTCACAGGGGGACATTTTTTTGATAGTATAGTAAATCTGACTGGTTCAATAACGATTTTTATGAGCAAAGGCACCCTGTTTGATAAAGTTTGGAACTTACACACCGTTGGAACACTTCCCTCAGGGCTGACACAATTATTTATCGGGCTTCACTTAATTCATGAGGTCACTAGTCCCCAAGCCTTTGCTATGTTGCAAGAGAGGGGACTAAAGGTATTGTTTCCACAAAGAACCATAGCCACAGTAGACCACATCGTACCTACCGATAACCAGTCCCGGCCATTTATCGATGGCTTGGCAGAAAATATGATTCAGGCTTTAGAACAAAATTGCCAAGAAAATAATATCACCTTTCATAACATTGGTTCTGGTAATCAAGGTATAGTCCACGTCATCGCCCCAGAACAAGGACTGACCCAACCAGGAATGACTATCGCTTGTGGGGATAGTCACACATCTAGCCATGGTGCATTTGGTGCGATCGCCTTTGGTATTGGTACTAGCCAAGTTCGGGATGTTTTAGCTTCCCAAACCCTGGCTTTATCAAAATTGAAAGTGCGGAAAATCGAAGTTAATGGGACTTTAAACCCCGGTGTTTACGCCAAAGATGTCATCCTGCACATTATTCGCCAACTGGGTGTAAAAGGTGGTGTAGGTTACGCCTATGAATATGCGGGTACCACCTTTGCACAAATGAACATGGAAGAACGGATGACCGTTTGTAACATGGCCATTGAAGGCGGTGCGAGATGCGGTTATGTCAATCCCGACCAAGTCACCTATGATTACTTAAAGGGTAGAGACTTCGCCCCCACAGGTGCGCAATGGGAGGAAGCTGTGGCTTGGTGGGAGTCTATCAAGAGTGATGCTGATGCAGAATATGATGATGTAGTAGTTTTCAACGCCGCGGATATTGATCCCACAGTCACATGGGGAATTACCCCCGGCCAAGGTATCGGCGTCAATGAACTGATACCCAAAGCAGAAGAACTACCAGAAGAAGACCGCTTTGTAGCCGAAGAGGCTTACAAATACATGGATTTGTTCCCTGGCCAACCCATCAAAGGGACTAAAATTGATGTCTGTTTTATTGGTAGTTGCACCAACGGCAGAATTAGTGACCTGCGCGAAGCTGCTAAAATTGCCCAAGGTCGCCACGTTGCACAGGGAGTTAAGGCCTTTGTGGTTCCCGGTTCAGAACGGGTGAAACAACAAGCGGAAGCCGAAGGACTGCATCACATCTTTGCACAAGCTGGATTTGAATGGCGTGAACCCGGATGTTCTATGTGCCTAGCGATGAACCCTGATAAACTCCAAGGTAGACAAATCAGCGCCTCCTCTTCCAACCGCAATTTTAAAGGTAGACAAGGTTCGTCCTCTGGTCGCACATTACTCATGAGTCCCGCCATGGTAGCTACAGCTGCTATTCAAGGGGAAGTTGCAGACGTGCGCGAATTGCTATAACACACCCACCCACCCCCCTGCTCTAGTGACAAAAACTTAAAATTATGGTCAGTGAAGTTAAAAAAATCTCAGGTCGCGGTATAATCCTTATAGGTGATGATATAGATACGGACAGAATTATCCCCGCCCGTTATTTAAAAGCCATTACCTTTGATGGCTTGGGCGAAGGCGTATTCATCGATGACCGTACCGCATTAAAGGGCGAACACCCCTTTGACCAACCCCAATATCAAGGGGCAAATGTGTTAATAGTTAACCGCAACTTTGGCTGTGGTTCATCACGGGAACACGCCCCCCAAGCGATCGCTAAATGGGGGATTCAAGCTTTAATAGGGGAAAGTTTCGCCGAAATCTTTTTTGGTAACTGTGTAGCCATGGGGATACCTTGCGTTACTGCCGATGCTCCTACAGTCAAAAAACTGCAAGAATTGGTCATGGAGCATCCCCAAGCTGCTGTAACAGTCAACTTGGAAACCTTAGAAGTATCAATTGGTGATTTGACCACGAAAGTTACCATGAGTCAAGGCACTCGCAGCACCTTTATTGCTGGTACATGGGATGCTTGCGGTCAGTTAGTGGCTCAGTCTGAGGCAATCCAGGCTACAGCCGCTCAACTACCTTATCTAACCTGGGTGTAGCCACAACAGGGAAATTAAACGGAGAGGGGGGGATTCGAACCCCCGTTGAGTTGCCCCAAAACGCATTTCGAGTGCGTCACCATCAACCACTCGGACACCTCTCCCGGTAATATATGCAGTTTTTTTTGGTGAATCTGTCAGACTTGGCGCGGTTATAGGCGGTTAATTATTGCCCGCCGGGATTTCGCCCATAAGCTCAGATACCAGCTCCTATTATAGCACCTACAGCCATTTGTGCACCCCTAAGTTAAAACTAAATTATCCCGATGAATCACAGTTTCAGCACCTACATAGCCCAAAATTGTGCAAATTTCGCGGGAATGACAGCCGCGAATCTTTTCTAGCTCCTCGCTGCTGTAGTTGACAACACCTCTGGCGATTTCCGTTCCCTGGTGGTCGCATAACTGCACCGCCGCTTGAGCTTCAAAGTTTCCTTCTACTGTTTTAATCCCCGCAGCTAATAAGGATTTCCCGCCCTGGGCGATCGCCGCGATCGCCCCTGTATCCAAGTATAATTTTCCCGCCGGAACTAGACCGTAAGCTATCCAACGTTTACGAGCCGAAGTTGGTTCAGGTTGTGGTTCAAAGTGAGTTCCCAGGGGTTCCCCGGCCAGAATCTTCTCGATATTATGGGGAAATCTTCCTTGAGTAATTACCGTTCGCACTCCCGCTGCGATCGCAATTCTAGCAGCGGAAATTTTAGTTAACATCCCCCCGGTACCCCATTGGGACCCTTGAGAGCCGGTTTGTATTTGTAATGCTGCTAGTTCTTTGAGGTTATTCACCAAAGATATGGGCTGCGCATCTGGTACTGAACGCGGGTCGGCTGAATATAGCCTGTCTACATCAGTGAGGATGAATAACCAATCTGCTTCTATTAAACTAGCAACCAATGCCGAAAGGGTGTCATTATCGCCAAATTTTAACTCCTCTACTGCCACTGTATCATTTTCATTGACTACAGGAATTACACCCAGTCCCAATAGTTCCTGAAAGGTATTATAGACATTCAGATAGCGGCTACGCTGTACCAAATCGCTACGAGTCAGCAACACTTGAGCAATGGGCTGGGATAATGTAGTAAATAAATCATCATATATCCGCATTAACCGCCCCTGTCCCACTGCTGCTACTGCTTGTTTGAGAGCCATGGCTTTAGGACGTTCAGTTAAACCCAATCTGGCACAACCCACTCCCACCGCACCAGAGGAAACTAAAACCACTCTATGCCCTTCTTGTCTCAAATGACACAGTGTTTCTGCTAAGGTGGCAATGGTGGACAGCGCTAGTTGTCCGGTTTCTGGTTGAGTGAGGCTAGAAGTACCGATTTTGATAACAATCGTCTTGGTCATTGATAATTTTCGTTAAAATTTGTAAAGCGCCGATCCTTCTATAGATAAAGGCCGACGCTCTACGGGTTAATTGTTATTTATTATGGGCTAGGGTCTTTATTTTGCTGACCCCATATTATCAATTATTATCATCACCCATTTCCCAATTTTCCATAGGTTTCTTAAGTATTTCTTTATATTTACTTTAGCGACGACTTCTCAAGTTTTGTGAACTTTTGTTTCTTTAGGGGTGATTGTAGCCCCCAGGATTTCCGATAACCAAACTTCAAAATTCCGCACAGGATGAGAGCGCAGGGCTACATCGGGATGAATAATCGGGTCTACTAAAATGGTGAACATTCCCAAACGATTACCTGCTAAGACATCGGTAAACAAGCGATCGCCCACCATTCCTACTTTTTCCGCAGGGAGATTCATCCCCATAAGTGCGGCTCTAATTTTCCGTCGTGACGGCTTGGCGGCACCTAAGTAATAGGGCAAATTGAGCGATCGGGCGATTCCACCGATCCGTGATTCACTCAGATTATTACTCACCAAGCACAACTGTGTAGAACTACGCACTTGCTCTACCCAGTCTTGTAGTTCTGGCGAAGCTAGTCCCACTTTCAAAGGTACTAGGGTTTCATCCACATCCAATACCAGCCCCTGCAGCCCATATTGTTGAATAATTGCGGGTGTCAGGTTCAAGACAGAACCGGATATAATTAAATTAGGCTGTAAGAGATCATTCCAGGTCATAGTCAAATTTAACTACTTCAAACACAAATATTTTATCCTCTCACCACTACAGCCTCACTGGTAGTGGGAGATTCTTCCGCTCGGTTAAACTTACCCAAAACTACCCACTGGCAGTTTTAGCGTTAACTTCTTGTTTCATCGCGGTCTGAGAATGACTTCGACTAGGTTTGTCCGCTCCGCAAGCAATCCCGGTAAAGCTTACCGTTTCTGACCGTTCAGGAATAAAAATCTTCTCAAACCATCGGT
>NZ_JAQMTM010000102.1:0-5567 GCF_028331085.1 Anabaena sp. CS-542/02 | reverse complement strand
TTCAATGGATAGGGATTTAAACGCAGCAATTAACTTATCGAGGTTGGCTAAACCTTGAAAGCTTACTGAGGGATAACCGCTCCCATGCTCCCTGCGAAGTAAGAAATAAATGTCTAGACTTGTCTAGGATTTATATAGCAGTCCTGGGGAAAATGCTCGGTAATGTAGAGACTGGCTATAGTGAGTCTCTACATTACCTGGGGAGATATCTCCTAACTAGCCAGCACCTCGGCTTTTTTCTCTACTAATACATAAGGTTCTTCTTTCCCTTGTGCTAAATAGACCGCTAACTGACTTTCTATCTGGTCGCGGACAATTTGGCGATACTCTAGAAAATGCTCGTTGTGGGCACACGCAGAGATATAGTGTTCTAAAACTCCCGGATTACGTTTGAGGATACTAAATAAATGATGCCAGAATTTCCAACGAGTTTCCCGTTTAATCCCCTGTCGCCAAATGACAATGAGTAACGCTTTCACAACTACCCATTCTGGCATCTTAGCTGGCGCTTTCCATTTTGGTAAACCCATCATCAAGAAACAGCGATAGGTGCGGTCTAAGTATTTAATCGGGTCATATAAAGTACAGAACGCATCAATATATTCCCTGGCAATATCTTCCAGAGGACGGGTAGGGATGAAATTCATTAATGTGGTTTGGTTGATGTTACCATCTTGATTTTCCCGTAGTCGTCCTTCTTTTGTCAGACGATGCCACAATGCTGTATTGGGTAGCGCTTGTAACATGGCGAAGGTAGTAGAGGGAATGGCCGCTTGTTCCGCAAACCTGACAATGCGATCGCCTGCGCCGGCTTTTTCGCCATCAAAGCCAATAATAAACCCAGCCATAGGCCGCAGTCCAGCCTTAATAATAGTTTGCACAGCATCAGCTAGGGAACCGCGAGTATTTTGAAACTTCTTAGTTAATTGCAGACTCTCCTCATCTGGGGTTTCAATCCCCAAGAACACCGCCGAGAAACCAGACTCCACCATCAACTCCAGCATTTCTGGATCTTGTGCCAAATCCACAGAAGCCTCAGTGTCAAAGCGGAAAGGATACTGATGTTCAGCCATCCAGACTTTTAACTCTTTGAGTAACAATTTCACATTACGCTTATTACCGATAAAGTTATCATCTACCATAAACACACCCCGCCGCCAACCCAATTTATAGAGGTAATCTAACTCTGCTAATAGTTGGGCTGGGGTTTTCGTGCGGGGTTTACGTCCATAGAGTACAATAATGTCGCAGAATTCGCACTGGAAGGGACACCCACGGGAAAACTGCACCGACATCATATCATAGGCATCCAATTCTAGTAAATCAAACCGCGGGATGGGTGTAATTGTGACATCTGGTTTTTCTGTAGCGCGGAAAACCCCAGAAGTTTCACCCCGTTGAATAGCATCAATAAACATGGGTAGGGTGATTTCCCCTTCATCGAGAATCAGAAAATCAGCACCGACATTTTGTACCTCGTGGGGTACAGAAGTGGGATAGGGACCACCCACAGCCACTAACTTACCACGTTGTTTTGCTTCTTGAATTTGCTCTAATAAATCTTGCTTTTGGACAATCATGGCCGAGAAAATTACCACATCCGCCCAATCCCATTCTGCTGCGGTCACCGGGCGAATATTGCGATCTACTAGCTTAAACTCCCATTCTTGGGGTAAAATTGCCGCCACTGTTACTAAACCCAAAGGTGGTAGTAAAACTTTGCGATCGACTAATGCCAAGATTTTTTCGTAAGACCAAAAGGTTTTGGGAAATATTGGATATACCAGTAAGATTCGCATATAGTATTAATCCTCACACTGTGATAGTTATCCCAACTGTAACTTAAATCGGATCAATTCCCCACGCAATAGGAATATGAGCGAGTTCAAAACACAACTTTTGGTAACAGTTTAACACAGATCATTTAGTGACTTATGGAGAGTAAACTGGCATAGCGGTGATATTTTTCAGCCTCCTCAATTAATTCTTGTTCCTTTAACAGTTGAGCTAGTGCTTGATATGTTACAGCGCAGGAGCGGTCAAGGGTGAGAGACTGCAAATAGGCTGAGACGGCCTTTTCCACATCATTGGAAGCTACATAAGCTAAACCTAAACGGTAGTAAGCCTGAGCATCATCAGGATGATGTGTGATATACTCTTGATAATCATTAATAGTCACCGCAGCATCTAACTCCCCACAGATAGAATTAGGTGATTGCTGTTGTAAATAAATTTCCCACATTTGCTGATAACTGGTTTCTAAAGTCCTGGCCATGTTCTCCACATCTAACAAAGGAGACTCTTCCATTCTCTGGCGTATAGTCGGGCGCAAATTTGCTAGGATGTAAGGATTTTGGGCTAATTCTACAGCTTTTTGCACATACTCACCCCGACTCTGAGCAATGAAATCATCTAAACCCAAGGTATGGAGGATACTAGCACTCATGCGCTCCATCTTCCGACTCCCTGCGAGGGTGAGGGTGGGTACTCCCATCCATAAAGCTTCACAGGTGGTAGTACACCCTGTATAGGGGATGCTATCTAAATGTAGGTCAACTTGATTATATAGGTTGAGGTGGTCTTGGTCTGCTGCGTAACCACCGTATAAGGCGATGCGTTTAGGGTCGATACCCTCTTTCATAAACGGGGTTTGAATTTTCTCTGTAATTAGGGGGTTGAAAACATTAGAACTGGCGCATTTAATCACTAAGCGGGAATGGGGAACAGCTTTGAGGATTTCAGTCCACAAAGATAGGGTTTCCGGTGTCAGTTTCCTTAGGGTGTTGAAGGATGCAAAGGTAAAGATACCTGTTTTTTGGTAAGGAAGTTGGGTAATATCCGGTGTATCTTTCAATGGCTCATAACTGACATAGCACCGGGGTAAACGCCAAATTGTTTCGCTGGTTTTTTCTTTTGTATCAGGGGGGTGGAGGACTTGATCAGTAATCCAATAGTCAATGGTGGGTAACCCAGTAGTAGCAAAATATCCTAAGTATGTGGCTTGAATGGGGGCGGGTTTCATTCCCAATACTACCAGGCGGTTACTTACTGTGTGTCCTGCTAAGTCTACTAGAATATCTATGCGATCGCTTTTAATTAACTCTGCCACTTCTATGCCACTCATCCCCACTGTGGAACGCCAAGCGTCACAGATGTTGATAATTTCCTCCGTAATTCCATCGGGTTTACTCACCTCCCCATAACAGAAAACCTCTACACGACTGCGGTCATGGTGTTGGATGACGGGTTTAATAAAAGCACTCACTGAATGTCTGCGGAAATCAGGGGAAATATAGCCAATGCGTAGGGGTCGGTGTGGGGTTTTAGGGTTGGGGTGATTTTTGATGTGTGGTAACCATTGATTCACTACCTGCTGTAAATACCACAGTTCGGCAGAGTCTAGGATTTCTTGGGGGGTAAAGTTGCTCAGAGCACTAATGTTAAACAAAAAACTAGAATGGAGTTTGGGGTTATGGGGGTTAATTTTTAGAGCTTCGTTGAAGAGATTAATAGACTCGAGGATTTTTCCTTGGTCGTTGGCGAAATACCCTAAAAGTTCGTAGATTTCGCTGTGCTGGGGATTGATTTTCAGGACTTTTTCAATACATTCTTGGGCTAAGTTGGGTTGTCCATTTTGATAGTAAACATAACTTAAGTTTTTCAGCGCCCCCATGTATTCTGGGTTGATTTCTACAGCCCGATTATAGTAGTATATAGCTTCAATATAATATTTCTCATTTTGGAAGATACAGCCTAGGTTGTAGTAAGCTAAAACTGCCTCTGGGTCTAGTTCAATCACGTATTCAAAGCATTTTTGCGCCTCTTTTAATTTCCCTTGATTAACTAGGTCTGTGCCTGTATTATTGATATGATTGGTCAGCTTTGGTAATAGTTCTAGGTCACTTGGTTCTAAAAGATTGGCGATCGCATCTACATTTTCCTGTTCATAGATCAGGGCTAAGTTAAATTTTGCCCCTTGATGGACGGGGTCGAGTGCTAAAAGTTGGGAAAATTCCCCTATGGCTGCGGTAAACTGTTGCTGTCGCCGATAAATTAAGCCTAAACGATAGTGAGCTTTAGTGTAATTGGGGTGAATGGCGATCGCCTGGGTGTGGTGGTTAATGGCTGCTTCCCAGTTATGCTGTTGTTCATAGACCAATCCCAAATTATGGTGAGATTTAGCTAACTGCGGTTGGATACTCACAGCCCGTAAATACCATTTTTCTGCTAAAGTTAATTCATGTTGTTGGCTTAAGATATTCCCGAACAGATGGCAGATTTCTGCTGCTATTTCTCCTCCCCCCCGGTTGGTTAATCTGGTAATTAGATATTCCTCTAAGGAGTTGTAAAATTCCTCCCTCAAGGGCGGTTTAAAGGAAATACTCTGTGTTAGTATGGGGTTGAGTTCTGTAAGTAGGGTTGGTAATTCTATAGCTGCTAAGTGTTGCTCTAATTTCAGGCATAACTCAGCCTCATCTGTGTAGTTAAAATAGATAAGTAATGGTTGCAGTAGGGTTTCAATAATTAAACATTTTTCTGGGCTGAGGCTTTGAGTCCAGGGTGTTGCTGGGGGTAAACAATACTGGTTAATTAAAGTAATCCCTGCATCTGTGGCTGTAAGTTCTAATGTAACTTCTAAATATTCGGCTAATTGGGTAATAGTTAAATCTACTTGAGAAACTAAATTTTCTCTAGCGATGAATAAAGTATACTCTTGGGGAAACCATTTTTCGTGATATTGTTGCCACAGGTTTAATAAGCTAGATGCAAAAGCGGCTTTTTCTGTTGAAGCACTCACCACAGTAGAGAGAATTTCCCGCGGGTCTTGATGTATATAGATGCTCTTGGCTTCACCTTGGTGAATTTTCCCCAGGGCTAATTCTGAAGTAACCCGATATTCTACCAGTGTTACCGCAGAAGTTGCGTCAATCAGTTTAAAATAAGCCTCTATTTCCTGTCCTGTGTTACAAGCTATTCCTTGGGTAGCTTGGTTACCGATGTCAGTGACTAAGGAATCACAAAGGTTGTAAGATAGCTTTCTTAACTCGTTACTAATCCCACCGCAAAAAATCATCATAGTTAGTAAATATCACCCTCTTGTACTTAATCTTACATTCCCACAACCGGAGTATCCTTACTCTGTCTCAATAGCGATCGCGAATACTACAAGCCGATCGCCCCTTATTACATTCAACTATCAACCATCAACCGTCAACAGACTTTATACTGTTTTCCCCCCTATGTCTGCTTTTTTCGCCATGTTTGTTATAATCAGTAAGTTATGATTTATGAGTTATAGTTTATGAGTATACTTGTTGTGTATCAACAAATATACTCATTTAATCGCGATCGCCCTAACGCTGCTGCACATAGCGATCGCCCCTTAATACCCCCAAACCCCGCTGGTTGAGCGTAGTCGAAACCCAGCGTAGTCGAAACCCAGCGTAGTCGAAACCCAGCGCACCCGAAACCCAAACCCCGCTGGTTGAGCGTAGTCGAAACCCAGCGTAGTCAACAGTCAACAGTCAACAGTCAACAGTCAACAGTCAACAGTCAACCGTCAACCG
>NZ_JAQMTM010000101.1:0-3456 GCF_028331085.1 Anabaena sp. CS-542/02 | reverse complement strand
CTGTATTTTTAGTAAGAAAAATAGCCCCTTAAAAGACCATTGTCCGTATAAAATCTTCCTTGTCCACTTTCCTTCCTTGTCTTCCTAGTCTTGCCTTCACAGATCATATTAAAAACCTACCCTTGCAAGGAGAGGGTGGGCTCAAACAATAGTTGAGACACTAATCATGACTTGACAAACATCCTCTTAGCTCTAACTCTTGGAAATGCACAAAATTAATCTAGGTTTTTTGATGGGGAACCTAGAAAACCCAGTCCCATTACTAGGGTTATATGGCTATCTTGACACTGTTGCTACAGTCTTTAGTGGATAGCAGCGGAGAGCGACTGTGTTACTAGCTGCTGCAACAATTCAGCTTTATCGGTGCGCTCCCAAGGCAAATCTAAATCATTCCGCCCAAAGTGACCGTAAGCTGCGATGTCCTGATAAAAACGTCCGCCTCGCTCACTTGGTAAGTTACGTAGATTGAAAGTATCGATAATCCCTGCTGGACGTAGTTCAAATTGGTCTTTGACTAATTCCAGTAAAGTTTGATCATCCACTTTCCCAGTACCGAAGGTTTCCAGAAAAATGCTCACTGGTCGCGCTACACCAATGGCATAACTTAGCTGAACTTCACACTTTTGAGCCAAACCAGCCGCGACAATATTCTTGGCCATATAGCGAGCAGCATAAGCAGCAGAACGGTCTACCTTGGTGGGGTCTTTACCGGAAAAAGCGCCGCCGCCATGACGGGAATAGCCACCGTAGGTATCAACAATAATTTTCCGTCCTGTCAGACCAGAGTCTCCTTGGGGTCCACCAATGACAAATTTGCCAGTGGGGTTGACTAAGAAACGTGTTTTTTGGTCTGGCTTAATGTCAATGTCACCAAAAACAGGTTCTACTACTGCTGACCAGAGGTCTTGTTTAATTTTGGCTTGTATTGCCACTTCCTCGGTAATTTCATTGATAGCTTCTGTGTGCTGAGTCGAAATCAGAATAGTGTCAATACCTACCGGATATCCGTCTTCGTAGGCCACAGTTACTTGTGTTTTGCCGTCGGGGCGGAGGTATGGCAATTCACCGGTTTTGCGAACTACTGCCAGTCGGCGAGCAATCCGGTGAGCAAGACTGATGGGTAAGGGCATCAGTTCTGGTGTTTCGTTGCAGGCAAAACCGAACATTATACCTTGGTCACCCGCGCCAATTTTATCGAATAGTTGATCACTAGCCTCCTGGCGTGTTTCTTGGGCGGTATTAACACCTTGGGCGATGTCGGGTGATTGTTCATCTAAAGCTATGAGAACACTGGCGCTGCCCGCAGAAAAGCCATTAACAGCATCTATGTAGCCAATTTCGGCTATTTTCTTACGGGCAATGTTAACGTAATTCACATGGGCTTTACTAGTAATTTCCCCAGTGATCAGCACCAAACCAGTATTAACTACTACCTCAGCTGCGACACGACTGCTGGGGTCTTCTGTCAGTAAGGTATCTAGAATAGTATCAGAAATCTGATCGCATATCTTATCTGGATGACCTTCGGTAACTGATTCGGAGGTAAATAAATAACGTCTAGACAAAGAGCATTCCTCCTGTTCCAATAGTTGTTACTGGCTAAATTTTGGTTATTTATTTAGTTCAGCAACTAATGTATGAAATCATAACAATATTTACGCACTCGGCAGTTAGTATTTGATTTATTTTTTTAAAATTACACATTGACTGTAAGTACTCTATGAGTACGATAAGATTTGCTAGGGTAGTCAGTAGTGATTAGTTCTTGAGGGTACATACCCCCCACCCCATGGCTACCCTAGCCAAGCTATCGTAGCTGTGGTTAAGGAATAATCACTGCTACGATATAGCTGGTAAACTCAAATATTTTTCTGATACAAAAAAGGGGGAAACCCAGAAGTACCCCCGAAACCTCGGACAGAGCTAAAGACGACTTAAACTTGAACTGCCAGTTTAGCTTCTTTTGCTGTTAACCGCTCGTAGACGCTACGCATTTTCAAACCTGTCAGCACTTGGAACAACCCAGTTCCGTTGTTGGAACCTGGATACTCACGGTGTTGGAGTAGCAAGTGAGTCATCTCACCTTGATATTTGGTGGATGTTTTACTCAGATGGGTTTCGATATAAATAACTTCATCAAGGTTGTCAAATTGACCGTCTATTTCTAATACGGAGACATACCGCCCGTAGTAAACATCAGAGCCATAGTATACTTGCATACCAGGATATGAGCAAGTGAGTTTCCGTCCGCAAGGTGTCCAGTTAATGGTTGAACCTTCATCAAACAAGTAGGTTGGTTCAAAGCCTTCCTTGTCTTCACGTTGGAGCATACGTACCCGGAGGACTTTGCGCTCCGTATCATTTTTAATCAGGTTCGTGGGTAGTACTTGCAGCACCACATCAGCGAATTCTCTTTGCGGCTCGATGAATTTTTCAAAATCGGGTTTACGAGAATTGATTTGAGCTAAAACGTCTTCGTAGCGATGTCCCCTTTCTGCCATATCCCGCTGGATTTTCCAGGCAATTTTGACTTCATCACTAATATCGAAATAGACGCTGAAATCAAGTAGCGATCGCACGCGCTCGTCATATAAAGGATGTAGGCCTTCCACAACTATGATGTGATTGGGCTCGATGCGCTCCGGTGGATCGATCATCCCGGTTTCGTGGTTATAAATCGGCTTATTAATCACTTGACCTTCTTTGAGCGCTTTGATTTGCTCATACATCAGGTCAAAATTGTTGGCTCTGGGGTCAAGTGCAGTTATCCCAGTTTCTTTACGCTGTTTGCGATCTAGGGAATGATAGTCATCTAAACAGATGACTGTCATGAACTCTTCACCAAATAAATCTATTAAACGACGCAAAAAGGTAGATTTACCGCATCCTGAGTCTCCGGCTACTCCAATCAATACCACGCGTTCCGGTTTAGTTGTCATAAATTTCCTCTAAATACTAAATGTGTCAATCAATATTTTTTCACACAGAAGATTTTGAAACCAGGAGTTGACGCCATTAGTTGATCCTGTGTTCTTGCTACTCCACAGGCATATGAAATATTGAGACGGACATACAACCAAGTTATAGTTGTATTTCATCCGGCTAATATTTAATTACCTGACGGGTAAGTATTTAATCCTAGTGGTGTCCTTGATTTTAACAGAAGTGGGTATTCCACCACAATATTTGCTGTCGGAAAGAATCTCCTGCTTTACAAGCATCCTCATGGTTTAGTTATTCATTTTAAATGACCTGGGATCATTCCTAAAACCGTTGTGTGAAAGTTTTACACTTATATTTATTTAGTTTTTCAGGTATAATTTATTTAAGCAGGTGCGATTCGTTCTTCCTAAATGAGTAGAAATGCTCAGGGACGGAAGGTAAGGCTGGTGAAAACCAGATTCTTATAACTGTGTGTTCATGTAGGTGTGAATCCTACCCCCTAGGTGCAAGGGT
>NZ_JAQMTM010000100.1:0-25710 GCF_028331085.1 Anabaena sp. CS-542/02 | reverse complement strand
TTCTATTTTTCTAGAAGTTTTTTGATTTTTAGGTAACTGAGATTGAAGACTAGCTTTAACTTTGTTGTCAAACTGATTACAGGATTTAATAGCTTTGCCGCAAACAATAAAAGGTTTGAAGTCGTGACAATTACTACTAACAGTGGCTAAGTTATTTAAGCCTATATCAATTGCTGCTATTCTGTTATTAGTTGTGACGGAGGTTTCTTCTTGCTCATAAACTGCTTCGACAATGTAGGCATTATTTTTGGGAATAATCCTGACTTCTTGAATTTGAGTAAGCTTGGTTTTGATGAGCAATGACAACCCAGAAGGAGAAATTAAACCTTGCTTTAAGGCTTTTTTAGAAAAAGCCTGATTGTTAAAGGTTAAGATATTTCTCCCTTCTTGCTTATGTTTATACTTGGGTAACTTGGGTTCACCTAAAAACTTATCAGGATTTAACTTATACTCTTTTTTGGCTTCTTGATAGGATTTAAAGCATTTATCGACTTGTTTAAATACCAGTTGAGCAACTTTGCTGGGCAAGGCTTTGTAATCATCACTGTTTTTAAGTGAGTGGTATATTTGATTGAAAGTTGGTATTGGTTGACTATTGAAAAAGGCTTTACGACATAAATAAACAGCACAGTTGAATAGGTTTTTTGATAAAAAAGACATTTGATCAATCACCCCAAACCACTTGTTATTTCCTTTGATTATGTGTCGTTCAACTAATCGCATTCTGACTCCAGGCATTTAAGAATGCACTTGTGTTTTTCTTTTCCTTCTTCTTAGACCATAGATTCTCCCACAGAAAGCGTACAAGCCTTTATGCTTGACCGTCTAAATTGCTTTTATTTTCTGCACTAGATACTCTGGTATAAATCACAACTCATTCAAAGGTTTTTTGTACATCAACGATGACTCTACCTGTAGGAAGCTGAGTAGCTTTAAGTTCACCACGTTTCCACATCCTCCAAGCAGTCTGGTAACTTATTCCCTTTGATTTAGCGTAGTCAGATAGTTTCATTCCCAAAATATCCCATAAATGATTACATCTGACTATATCTGATTATATTTTGATCATTTAAACCTTATACTCCTCACCGAAAGACCTTTCTCTGTCATCTTGAAGACATTGGTCAAGATGTATTAAGCTAAACGACAACTGATATTCATGATGTACACCCATCTGTCTATATATCAGTGATACCTTGTATTTGCTATCACATCAATTGCTGAATACATCTGGGAAGAGGAATCGGATTCCTTGCATGAGCAAGGTTAGTAATTTTTACGGAGTCAGTCAGTATGTTAAAGCAAATTTTTAAAGGTAGCTCAGTTTTGTTTTTTTTGCTTGCAGGTAATCTTTCAGCTCTTGCACAAACTCCAGAATCAAGACCTCAAACTCAACTGTCTAGAGGGATCTCGGAACAATTTCAACAGTCTCAAGGACAAACTACTGTCAGCCAGGAAGAACTGCAAAAATTTGCCAGCATTCTCCCCAGGTTACAGGAAATTGCCGAAACAGGGCAACAGAGAAGTCTACAAATTATTGAGCAATCACCTCTAAGCGTAGAGAGATTTCAAGAGCTGTCCCAAGCACAACAAACACCCGGTACTCAACCGTCTTCACCAGCTACTCAAGAGGAGCAACAGTCTTTTAACCAAGTAACAGCCCAGGTTCAGTCAATCCAAGAGGAAACCGTGTTGCAACAGCAGGAAGCTGTGCAGGCTGGGGGTCTAGAACTCAACCGCTTTAATGAGATATTTATCGCCGTTCAGCAAGACCCGGCTTTGCAACAACAACTACAGCAGCTAATTCAGAACAATTAGGCGTTAATTATCGGCGTGGTTTTTTCTGAGAAACAGTCATAACCGGTAGAGTACTACTAGAGGATTGGGGAGGTAAATAATGTTGTACTTCCGCTGCATCTGGTAGGGGTTGTCGTTGCTGGATACGCCATAACTTAAAAGCTAGACTAATCCCAGCAGTTCCCAGACCCACAGCAAATAATGACCAACTATCATCTAGTCCACCAATCAGGGCATCTACCACGCCTATGGTCATCAATACGCTGATGATGGGATCTTTTCTGTAGGCTGACTTTAAAAAACGAGGTAATACAGCATTCATCACAGCTTGGTTTGTCCAGATTACCTGAGGTTTAACTTGATCAAGAATAACTTACACATTAACTGCCATTGTGACGATAGGCATCTAGCTGACTAGATTTTTTTTTGCGCCATAGATGGCAAGTTCTGCAAGCGGGTATGCTATTAGGTACAGATACGGTCAAAACCAGCTAAAACAACTAGCTGGTTAAAACACTTCTAATTACTAGCTTACAACCGGAAGTTTTATATTTTGTAGTCCCACTATTTCAGGCCTAGCCATGATAGCACACCTTGGTTAGTGAAGTACTCAATCACCACCATCAATAAAAAGCCAATCATTGCTGCTCGTCCGTTTAAGCGTTCAGCATATTCATTAAAGCCAAACTTAGGCTCTTCTAATTTGGGGGTAATTGTTGGTTGTGATTGTGACATTTTCTAGAAACCTCTTTTTGGCGGGAGTTAAAACAGTGAACAGTAAAGGATTATCAAACTTTCAGATGGCATTGATCACCACACTGAATTTAAAACTTGGAGAACCTGACCCCCAGATGATTGGTAACTGGTGGTAGTAATGGTGGTGCATAAATCCCCGAATCTGCTACAGCTTCCAAATAGGAAACCGTACAATCCTATTTTAACAATTTGTAATTATTTTTTATATATTGTAGAAATATTGGGGGAATAGTCAAGGGCAGGAGTTTGATCACCTAGCTGAGTAATTAGCTATCCCTAATACGGAAGTGCAAGTCTGAGCAGGCTAAAGTTGAACAAAAAAAATCATTAGAGGCGGAACATGGAAATCGGCGTTCCTCGGGAGTTTAAGGATCAAGAGTTTCGGGTAGGGTTAAGTCCCTCTAGTGTGCGGGTACTGAGAGAAAATGGCCATACCATTTTTGTTCAGAGTCAAGCGGGTAGTGGTGCGGGATTTACAGATGAGGACTATCAAGAGGCTGGGGCTGAGATTGTTTGCACAGCGGAAGCAGCATGGAATCGGCACTTAGTTGTCAAAGTCAAAGAACCTTTGACAAATGAGTATAAGTTTTTACAAAAAGGGCAGATATTATTTACTTATCTGCATTTAGCCGCCGATCGCAGTTTAACTGAGCATTTAATTGATTGTGGCACTTGTGCGATCGCTTACGAAACCGTAGAACAAACCGGTGCAAATAAACTACCCTTGCTCAGTCCCATGAGCATTATTGCGGGTCGCCTAGCAGTACAATTCGGAGCCAGATTTCTAGAACGCCAGCAAGGTGGTAGAGGAGTTCTCTTAGGCGGTGTCCCTGGGGTCAAACCAGGAAAAGTAGTAATTTTAGGCGGCGGCATTGTGGGTACAGAAGCGGCTAAAATTGCTGTGGGTATGGGTGCTGCTGTGCAAATATTGGATGTGAATGTCGAGCGCTTATCTTACTTAGAAACCTCTTTTGGTTCTAGAGTGGAACTACTATACAGCAACTCAGCCCATATCCAAGCTGCTATCAAAGAAGCTGATTTACTCATTGGTGCTGTTTTAGTCCCCGGACGCAGAGCGCCCATACTAGTATCCCGTGAATTTGTCCAACAAATGCGTCCCGGTACGGTAATTGTAGATGTTGCAGTTGACCAAGGCGGTTGTGTAGAAACTTTACACGTGACCTCACACACCAATCCTGTATACATAGAAGAAGGTGTGGTACATTATGGGGTTCCCAATATGCCGGGTGCAGTACCTTGGACGGCTACCCAAGCGCTTAATAATAGTACATTACCTTATGTTGTGCAATTAGCAAATTTAGGTATTAAAGCCCTGGAAGTTAACCCAGCCTTAGCTAAAGGGTTAAATGTGCAAAATCACCGCTTAGTACATCCAGCTGTGCAAGAAGTTTTCCCGGATTTGGTAAGTTAAGATATTCGGTGATTGCGTCAGATATTCTCTGAGGTTACAGCAAAAAGCCTGCCTATGCAGGCTCAATACTTTATACTTGAAATTTTATTGTTAGCTAATATACTTTACTAGTATGTGGTGTATACTTTATACTTGACATATCGATGAATATCAAGGTCTACAAATCATGCGCAAGTAATTATATATACTAATAAGCCTAGAAAGTCAGTTTTTGAGTATTAGGTTTAAATAACAAAAATATAATCAGATATATTCAAATATTAACACCTATAGCACAAAAATATCATGAATTTTTGCCTATATTATATTGTAATGCAAGATGTGAATGTGATATATTAGTCTTGAGTTCAGGAAGCGTAGATCCTTGGAAAGTGGTGAAAGTCCTGATCTGAGAGTGCGGAGAGTTAGAATTAACCTAACCATAGCTCCTGTGTGGCAGGAAATCCTATAAATTAGACGAAATAAAACATTTTCAAGAGTAGCTAATCAAATCAGAACTGAAAAAAGGTAAAAGTAGTTCGGAAATCTATCTCAGATTAGAAACCGAATAGTGCGGCTTGTAGTTAGCCCTGTAAGGTGTAAGACCTTACCAAGCTAGAAATATTTGACTATATTTTTAGTAACTATATTTACATTTTAGCCAAAAAGTGTATCCTAAGTGATATGGCTAACTCAGGGAGATAAATCGTGGAATTTTTATCTGATTCTGTGGTGTTATCACGGATGCAATTTGCATTAACTGCACTATTCCATATGCTCTGGCCTGTCCTAACAACGGGTATGGGGATTTATCTGGTGATCGTTGAAGGAGTATGGCTAAAAACTCGCAATCCTGATTATTACCTTCACGCTCGGTTTTGGTCTAAATTTTATGTCCTCAACTTTGGTATTGGCGTAGCAACGGGTATACCCATGGAATTTCAGTTTGGCACCAATTGGGGACCATTCTCGGAAGCCGTGGGTAACTTTTTTGGTAGTGTTATTGGTTTTGAGGCTTCTTGGGCGTTTATGCTAGAAGCTGCATTTTTAGGGATTATGTTATTCGGCTGGGAGCGTGTCAATCCCGCCATTCACTATCTTTCCACAATTTTGGTAGCTGTAGGTGCGAACTTATCCACCCTGTGGATTTTGACAGCAAACTCCTGGATGCAAACCCCCGCAGGTGGGGAAATGGTGGATGGTAAATTTATTGTCAGTGATTATTTTCAAGCGATTTTAAATCCCTTTATGGTTAACAGTGTGCTGCATATGTTTTTTGCGACACTGGAAACCTCTTTATTTGTGATTGGGGGAATTAGCGCTTGGTATATTTTAAAGCAACGTCAGCCGGATTTCTTTTCTAAGTCTTTTAAGATTGCCTTAGCAGCTGCGATCGCAGTGGCACCATTACAAATATACATCGGACACCTCAGCGGCGAGCAAGTGTATCACTATCAACCCACGAAACTCGCAGCCATGGAAGCCCAATGGGAATCTTCACCAGCGGGACAACCTGCTGACTGGAGTTTGCTAGCCATACCCAACGAAAAAGCCCAAAAAAACGACTGGGAAATCACCGTTCCTAACGCTCTGGGTTACATTCTGGAATTTAAGAGAAATCTTTCCGAACCGGTACGGGGATTAAAAGAGTGGAAACCAGAGGATCGTCCCCACATGGTTGGTTTAATTTATTACGCCTTCCGCACCATGATCGCCATTGGCTTTTTCTTAGCCGGTTTAATGTTCTTCAGTACATTACAATGGTTACGGGGTAAACTTTCAGTAGAAAACATTACCCAGCAATCCTGGTTGTTGCGGGGTTGGATATTGGCTGCACCTCTAGGATACATCGCCGTAGAGTCGGGGTGGATTGTGCGCTGTGTAGGAAGACAACCTTGGACACTTTACGGACAAATCCGCACGGTTGATGCTGCTTCTCATATACCTGCTAGTAATGTTTTAGTTTCACTCAGCAGCTTTGCTACAGTTTACACTCTGTTATTTATTGCAGCTTTGTACTTTGGTAGTCGCATAATTCGTCAAGGTCCAAATCTAGATTTAGCAGTTCCAGGACTAGAAATTACTCAACCCGCAGTAGAAACCACCCCTGGGGAGTTTCTACCCGATGAACGTCCCGCAGAAGCACAACAATAATCAGAAAATTCCACAACCTCTAAGAGGATGTTTGGAAAGTATTAAACAGGTAATTTTTATCTTAGGGAACAGGGAACAGGGAATGAGGAATGAGGAATGGGGAATGGGGAATGGGGAACCGAAACAATCAAATCCAATCTCCTTTCCCTTATAAAGGGAAAGGTGAGGGTGGGGTCAAACAATAGTTGATACACTAATCATGACTTATCAAACAACCTCTAATTTAGCAACCAATCTCAAGAGTTAATTATATGGAGACACTCCAGTATTTTCTCCCCCAAGTATGGTTTGTAATTTTGGCTTTGTTCCTGTTCCTCTACGTCATGCTAGACGGTTTTGATTTAGGGGTGGGGATACTATCTCTCACCTCTTCCGACGAGGAACGCCGGGGGATTTTAATGACTAGTCTCAGTAATATTTGGGATGCAAACGAAACCTGGCTAGTTTTAATGGGAGGGGGTCTGTTCGGTGCGTTTCCCTTGGCTTATGGCACAATTTTAAGCGCCTTGTATATTCCCATTCTGACTATGGTGTTTGGGTTTATTTTCCGGGGTGTGGCGTTTGAATTTCGGGAGTTATCCAACCGCAAGTTTTTATGGAATTTTGCCTTTGGTGCTGGGAGTTTTACCGCCGCGCTCGGTCAAGGTTTTGCTTTGGGTGCGGTACTCAAGGGAATTAAAGTTGATGAAGCTGGACACTTTATTGGTACAACCTGGGACTGGTTGAGCATTCCTTCTGTGTTGGTGGCTTTAACTTTGATTCAAGCCTATGTGTTAATTGGTTCGACTTATCTGGTGTGGAAGACTACAGGAGAATTACAAGCTACTCATTTTAAAACTGCTAAAATTGCGGCTTGGACGACTTTAATAGGCGCTATTTTCATCACCATTAGCACACCAATTATTTATGAAAATGCCAGAGCACGCTTATTTCAACAACCACTAGTATATATCTTTGCTGTGATCCCTGTGTTGGGAGTGCTGCTAATTTGGCAACTTCTCAAGAGTCTCAACCTGAGAGAGGAAAGAGCGCCTTTTGTCTGGACTATTCTTTTATTTGTGCTGACTTTTTTGGGGTTGGGATTAATTGTTTTTCCTTATATTATTCCTAATCAAATTACCATTTATCAGGCTGCGGCTGATCCGAGTTCCCTGGTAATTATGATTATTTTTATCGGGTTTCTGATTCCGGTGATGTTGTTTTACAACCTTTACCAGTACATTGTGTTTCGCGGTAAGGTGACTGGGGGACAGTATGGGGAGTGATAAAGTGATGGAAGGTAACCAAGCGATCGCCTGACCTCTCACTACTCATCTACAATAGAAATAGAATTTGTTGAGATTTGTATAGTTAGAGTTTAAGCTGTCATGGCTCCTGCCGTTTTAATTGAAAAACTACAAAAGAGTTACGGTAAAGTAGTCGCAGTCAAAGATGTATCCTTTCAGGTGGAACCGGGGGAAATCTTTGGTTTACTCGGTCCTAACGGTGCGGGTAAAACTACGACTCTGCGAGCTTTATGTACTCTGACGACACCGGATGCTGGCAAAATCGAAGTATCTGGTATATCGGTGACGGAGAACCCGAAAATCGCTCGCCAAAAACTGGGTTATGTGGCCCAAGAAGTCGCTTTAGATAAGGTTCTAACTGGACGGGAACTACTGCAACTACAAGCAGCGCTGTATCATATCCCCCGGTCTGTGGCTAAACAGCGGATTGATATGGTGTTAAGTTTACTGGGTTTACAGGAATACGCCGATAAAAAGACTGGAACCTATTCCGGCGGTTTACGCAAGCGCCTAGACTTAGCAGCGGGTTTACTCCATGCTCCAGATGTTTTAGTGTTGGATGAGCCGACTGTGGGGCTTGACATAGATAGCAGGTTTGTGGTATGGGAATTTCTGCGCCAGTTACGCGCCTCTGGAACAACAGTATTGATTACCAGTCACTATTTAGAAGAAATCGACGCCTTAGCCGATCGCGTGGCTATTATTGACCGTGGTACGGTGATTGCGGCGGGTACACCTTCTCAATTAAAAGATCAAGTTGGGGGCGATCGCATCACTCTGCGCATCCGGGAATTTTCCCCAGCAGAAGAAGCCGAAAAAGCCAAACAAGTGTTACACAACTTACCCTTTGTCCAAGAAGTAATTATTAACAGCGCTCAAGGTAATTCCCTCAACTTGGTAGTAACACCGGAAAATGATGCCTTAATGACCATACAGGAATCCCTCAACACTGTGGGCTTGCCGATATTTGGTATTTCTCAATCTCGGCCCAGCCTAGATGATGTTTACCTCGCGGCCACTGGGCGAACTTTGCTGGATGCAGAACTCGCTGCAGTTAGCACCCGCGATCTCAAGGCTGAGAAAAAGCAAAATATGAGATAGTTATTGGTCATGGAACTTCCCGCTTTTCCCCTAATTCCTAAATTACTATGAGTGTTACCCCTAAATCTGAAATGAATTGGCAGCAATTAGCATCGCCAGAATTAGATGTGAATACTGCCCCCAATTTATTGGGTGAACTAGCACAAGAGACGTTAGCTTTAACTCGTCGCTTGTTTATTCAATTACAACGCCGTCCCTCAACCTTAGTTGCTGGAATTATTCAGCCGGTGATGTGGTTAGTGCTATTTGGGGCTTTATTCCAAAATGCCCCCAAGGGTTTGTTTGGAAGTACGAGCAATTACGGTCAATTTCTGGCTGCTGGTGTAATTGTGTTTACAGCCTTTGCTGGAGCTCTGAATGCTGGTTTACCGGTGATGTTTGACCGGGAATTTGGCTTTTTAAATCGTTTACTGGTAGCACCTTTAGCTTCTCGGTTTTCGATTGTCTTTGCTTCCGCCATCTTTATCATTAGCCAAAGTTTACTACAAGCAGCGGTAATTGTAGCAGCAGCAGCCTTTCTTGGGGCTGGGTTACCGGATGCCGCCGGTTTGAGTGCGATCGCCTTAATCGTGTTTCTGCTGTCCTTGGGTGTAACCGCCATTTCCCTGGGTTTAGCCTTTGCCTTACCTGGACACATTGAATTAATTGCGGTTATTTTTGTCACCAACCTACCATTATTGTTTGCCAGTACCGCCTTAGCTCCTTTATCCTTTATGCCAGGGTGGTTGCAAATTGTCGCTACCCTCAACCCCCTGAGCTTTGCCATAGAACCAATTCGTTACCTATATCTTCACAGCGATTGGGGGCTAAATAGTGTAGTCATGTCAGCACCTTGGGGTAATGTTACCTTTGGTGGAGCGCTCCTGGTGTTGTTTGGCTTTGCGTTGGTGGCTTTATTGAGCATTCAAACCCGACTGCGGCGGACTCTAGCCTAGAAGCTCAGTCAGCTAAATTATTGATAGTAATTTTACAGTCAAAACTCCATGGAAAAACCATTTTTATCAGTTACTCGATTTTCTCTGCTCAGTGTTGCAGGAATTAGCCTGGCTTCCTTGCTTCTGGCTCCACCGAGTCTGGCTCAATTTAACTCTGTAGATCGTGGTACAAACCAGAATAGTGACCCCTTAGCTAGCCCAAACTCAGGTGATTTAAATATGTTTGATATTATTCACCGGGCGAATTTGGGGAATGTCAACTGGAATGCTCATGAGCAAAAACAACAAATAGACTCAGCAGCATCCGACTTTAGAGCCAGACAACAAAAAGCTTTTCAAGAACAGGAACGCTCAAACACAGATTCACCATCGGTTTTACCTGAAGGAACTGAATCACCATCACCATAAATTGGATTTGAATTAACCTTATGGGTATAAGGTTAATTCAAAATCTAAAAACTACAGACCAAGTGCGGCTAAAACATCACTGGCGTGAGTAGTAGTATTTACACTAGCGTCAACATGAACGATTTTGCCGTTAGGGTCAATTACGTAGGTAACACGCTTGGCGTAACCACCGCCATCGACATCATAAGCTTTGATTAAACTTTGGTTAGTGTCAGCCAACAAAGGAAAGTTGAGATTATATTTTTGGGTAAAGGCCTGATGAGAGGCTTCATCATCGGCGCTGACTCCCAGCACCACTACATCTTTACCTAAATATTCAGGTTGAGCATCCCGGAAGCTACAAGCTTGTTTGGTGCAACCAGGGGTGTCATCTTTGGGGTAGAAGTATAAAACAACTGTCTTCCCAGCAAAATCAGATAATGAAACGGTATTACCGTTAGTATCTTTGACGGTAAATGCAGGTGCATCCGTACCAACTGCTAGAGGCATAATGAACCTTTCCTGTTTTAAATTGATGACTTTGAAATTTTACAATAATTTACAATATTTAAGGAATTGACTCAAAAAAATGGTACTCAAAATTGGGGAGTGACCAATGACTAATAACCAGAAAACGTTATCTTATACCAGTAGTACAGTAGACAGGGCTAGGCGATCGCTTATATGCTCTCCTTTTAATCTTGTATTGTTGCAAGCTATGCGTCAGCAGAGTTTACCATTAAGTGCCATCGCTATGGAAAACGGTGTCCAGAATGGCTATAGTAAAAGCCCTTTATCAGAATTGGCTTGTGATGATGCTTTAAACTGGCTGATTCAAGTCGGTATTTTGCGGCGAGAAGTCGATGGTCAGGGAATTACGGATAGTTTCCGCCTCACTCCTCTAGGTCATCTGTTGGTGGAACAATTCCATGGCCAAAATTGGCCTAATGCTTCCTGGAGCGATCGCTTGTATAATGCGGTAGTTTACTGGTTTCGACTACCCTTTTAATTACGAACTATGAAAGCAATTATGGTAGTGGGAACAACATCCCACGCAGGGAAATCACTGATAAGTACAGCTATTTGTCGGATTCTGTCGCGGCGTGGTTGCCGGGTGGCTCCCTTTAAAGGTCAAAACATGGCTCTGAATGCTTATGTCACCGCCAATGGGGGAGAAATTGGTTATGCTCAAGCAGTACAAGCTTGGGCTGCTGGTGTTGTCCCTGGGGTAGAAATGAACCCGATTTTGCTCAAACCCCAGGGGGATATGACATCCCAAGTGATTATCAAAGGTAGAGCTGTAGGCAAAGTTAAAGCTTCAGATTATTATGAACAATACTTTAATATTGGTTGGCAGGCAATAGAAGAGTCTCTAAAACATTTATCCACAGAATTTGATTTGCTTGTCTGTGAAGGTGCAGGTAGTCCGGCGGAGATTAACCTCAAACACCGCGACTTAACTAATATGCGGATAGCAAAATATTTGAATGCACCAACTATATTAGTAGTTGATATTGACCGGGGTGGTGCTTTTGCTCATGTGGTGGGAACTCTGGAGTTACTAGAACCAGAAGAACGTCAATTAATTAAAGGTATAGTAATTAACAAATTCCGGGGTCAGCGATCGCTTTTGCAACCGGGGATAAAATGGTTAGAAGAACGTATTGGCATTCCTGTGATTGGTGTCATCCCTTATTTTCAAGAAATTTTTCCCGCCGAAGACTCCCTAGACCTACTAGAACGTAAGTCATACAAAACCAATACTGACCTGAATATCACTGTTATTCGCTTACCCAGAATTGCTAACTTTACCGATTTTGACCCCTTGGAGTCGGAGCCGAGTGTTGCGGTAAAATTTCTGAGTATGAAGCAAGATTTAGGACATCCAGATGCCGTAATTATCCCAGGAACAAAGACCACAATTACCGACTTGCTACTGATGCATAAAACGGGTATGTCGGAAGCAATTAAAAACTATGCAGCTTCTGGTGGTACAGTGTTAGGTATTTGTGGCGGCTATCAAATGCTAGGGCAAATTATCGCTGATCCCGAAGGAGTAGAAGGACAAGCTGGTAGATTTCAGGGGTTAAATCTTTTACCCATTAGAACTGTAATTACCGGACAGAAAATTGCTCGTCAGCGCCAAGTTAGCTCCAATTATCCCCAAATGGGTTTACCGGTGAATGGCTTTGAAATCCACCAAGGGCGATCGCGCATAGAACAATCAGAAGATAACCCAGGATACCATCATTTATTTGATGATGCTAATTTAGGACTAGTGGATAACTCTCAATCTGTTTGGGGTACATATCTCCATGGACTGTTTGATAATGGCCCTTGGCGACGGGCTTGGTTAAATCGCCTGCGTCAACAACGAGGTTTAAAATCTTTGCCTACAGGTGTTGCTAACTACAAGGAACATCGAGAACAAATTTTAGACTCTCTGGCTACAGAAATTGAAACCCATTTAAACTTAGAGCCAATTTTACCTTAACTAAAATTATTGTTCATGACTATTCGCGTCCGCTTTTTGCCAGATGATGTGACTGTTAATGCCGAAGTGGGAGAACCGCTGTTAGATGTAGCGCAACGGGCTGGGGTGTTTATTGCCACCGGGTGCCTCATGGGTTCTTGTCATGCTTGCACTGTTGAACTAGAAGATGGCGAAGTCATTCGCGCCTGTATTTCGTCAGTGTCACCAGAGCGCGAAGAAATGATCATTAATTTGTATGGTGACCCTACTTGGTAATTTTTTGTCCTGATTTTGTTAGGTGAGCATTTAATATTTAGGTATCATAAAGCTATAGCAATAATTATTGCTGATGAAACTACGGGGGGTACACTACCAAAACCAACCGAAACCAAAGGTGTGTAACGCCCCATAGTATTTAATTGCTCAGGGTGGTTAGCTTTGAGATTTAACATTCAAAGCATATTCTTTGAACCTTTCCAAATCAGCTTGAATGGTAGACTCAACTACCCGCCCCAAAAACAAGTTATCCATAATTTTGCCAATAATTCCAGGGATGGCATAGGAAACCGTCATTTTGACAATACTACTACCATGGCGGTCATAAAAGCGGATGGCACCTTGATTTGGCAAACCATCAACGGATTCCCATTGAATAATTTGCTCTTTGACGACCTTGAGCATCCGGGATTTCCATTTAAATTCCAGACCCCCTGTACTAAGTTTCCATAGAGATATGTCGGGGTTGTCTGGGGAAATCCTGACAGAATCAATCCACTTCATCCAACGGGGCATTTGCTCTAAGTCAGACCACAGACCCCATACTAGTTCTATGGGAGCATCGACTTCAATCTGCACACTATGCTCTAACCACTCTGCCATTTTCTTTGATTCCTCTGCTTGGTGCGTTTGCTTATTGTTTCAGGTTCTCTAAAATCACTTTTGCTGCACGCCGTCCAGAAATGGTTGCTCCCTCCATGCTGTCAATATAATCTTGTTGAGTATAACTACCTGCTAAAAAGAAGTTATGCACTGGGGTTTTTTGGTTAGGACGGTAAGGGTCCATCCCTGGTGCTTCTCGGTAGAGTGATTTCGCCAGTTTTACAACACTATACCAAGTCATATTCAGTTCGCGGGATGAGGGGAACAGTTCATGAACTTGTTTGAGGACGTGTTGGGCGATCGCTTCATTGGTTTGTTTAATAAAAGGATCTCCCGGTGTGAGTACCAACTGTAATAAAGACCCTTGTCCAGGGCGATAATAATCACTGGGACTAGCCAGGGCTAAATCAGCAAAACAAGAAAAGTCAGCATCGGCGGTATAGAGTAAATTATCTATCCCTGCGGCATGATTTAGCTGTTTGCGTTCGTTTTCATCTTGGAGTTCTGTTACCCAGCCATCAAATCGCAGCTGTACTGTGGCCACGGGTACTGCATCTAATTTATAAATATTGTCAAATTCCGACCACTTACGCCACTCTTGGGGTAATATACGCTGAATCCCCGGGACATCGCAAGCACAGAGGTAAGCATCAGCCGTAACGGTTTGTGTGGTGTCACCTTGGGCAACTACAATACCAGTCACCTGAGTTTGTTCTCCTGATTGAGTAAATTGAATTTCCCTGACTTGGCGACGAGTATGAATTTTAACGTTTCTTGCTTCTAAATATTTGAGGATGGGCTTGTGCAAATACTCATCTGGGGAACCTTCCAGCATCCGCATAATTGAGGCTTCAGTTTTAGATGCAAAAAACTGGAAGATTGTCAACATACAACGGGCGGAAATATGATCACAATCAATAAATCCCAAAGCATAAGCAATGGGGTTCCACATCCGTTTGATACTACCCTCACTACCGCCGTGACTGCGGAACCATTCAGCAAAGCTAACTTTATCTAAGTTACGGATAGTTTTCATCGCCCCGTTGAAGTCTACTAATCCGCGAACGATGGGGCTAGTACCCAAGGCGATGGCATTTTGTAGTTTATCTTGTAATGATAATTGAGAAGTTGTAAAAAATGCCTTTAATCCATTGAAAGGCGCACCGGTAATAAAGCGAAAATCTAAACTACCAGTACGTCCCCCTTGATTAATAAAAGTGTGGGTATGTTCTTTCAGGCGTAAATTGGATAATGCCCCCACTTTCTCCATTAAATCAAATAGCTGGTAGTAACAACCAAAAAATACGTGCAATCCCATTTCAATATGGTTGCCATCTTCATCTACCCAACTACTGACTTTACCACCAACAAATGGGCGGGACTCAAAAATCTCTACTTCACAACCAGCATCAGCCAAATCTACTGCGGTTGCTAGCCCAGCCAGTCCCGCACCCACAATTGCAACGCGCATTCCATCTCACCCTTTCAGTTTCTTTACAAATTGTAACTGAGTTGGTAGCGGAATTAGCTATTGATTCTTGGGTAAGTTTCATTCAAATTCTCACTCAGGCATGAGTTGCAGAGTGCCAAAACCTAAGGCTTGATGAGAAAGTGATTGCGCTTCAAATAAAGCCATCATATCTCCTAATTGGGGGTTGCGACTCGTAGATCCTTTTATTCCTTTGGCAATAATCAAACCACAGTAGCCGTTGGTGTTTTTACACCGCTCATCCCATTTTTTCCGGGCTTCTCCATGGGTTGGATCATCATCTAAAAATTCACCGAACAAGAAGAATTCGCCATTTTCAGCTTGCAACAAACCTAAATCGTAGCGATCGCCATCAAAAGGATCAGCACCCGGATTAAAGCAAATGGCTTTGAGTCCGCCTGCTGCGACAATATTTTCAATGAGAGTTTTAGCCTTGGGTCGTGAGGTTTGAATTAAAACTACCGGTAATCCATCACCCACTTTTGATATTTCAGCAGATTGATGATTTAGAACTCCTTGACGCAATGAGTCTAACATTTCCCAAGAGATTACTCCCAGACTGATAAAAGAATTTTGTGGGATCAGATCATCTCGCAAGCCAGGAAAATCAGGCGATTCTTCGGCTCCCATTTCTAGTTCTTCCATGTCCCAACCTGCCATTTCCTCTAATTCTGCTGCTAATTGGGGCATAGTGGAGACAGTGACAGACAAAGACTTAATTGATTCTGAATTGGATTTAGGTACAGAAATACGATAGCGACGGCTGAGGGTAGGAAAAGTTTCAGTGTCGAGCTGGTTATGGTAATCGCGGATAAAGCGGATCAGGCTCTCTAGAGCCACAAACACTGCTAGTGCTTCCTCTTCATACAAAACCGACCGCAATCCTTCTAATGGGTGGATATTACCGAAAGTAGGCTCAATTTCCGATATGGGTAAATCGCTTAAATCCTCGTCCCCATCCATTTCATCTTCATCTTCACTTTCAAAAGTCAGAAATAGACAGTCTTGTTTGAGGAAAGCCTCTTCTAAATGTGCTTGTGATTCATCATCCTCTAAAACTTCTGCCCGAAACTGCCTCAGAGAATCTTCGGAGCGATAAAGTAAAATACCGTACTCCATCCCTAGCATCCCCATTACGGAAACGTAGAGTGTACCAACATCCCAGTTATTAATCTCTATTGATAATATTTGTTGTTCTTCTAAAAATTCCCAAGGTGCAGTGTGCCAAACAGCGAAGGCCTGATCACGCAATACTTGTGCATATTGCGGAGGTAAATCGGGAACTTGGTTATCCTGTATTTCGGTAAATCCGCGGAAGAGTTCGTCGATTAAGGGCAATTCGGGAACGTAATCAATGCTAATATCCAAGCCTTGCAGCACACCCCGCAGGTAAAACTGAATTTCTCGGTCTTTAACTACAATCTTTTGGGGTCTGGCTGGTTTACCAGGGCTATGGGGATGCTCCATTGCACGCATTAAAGTCCGAACAATTGCTTCTGGACCTATTTCAGGAGATACTACATCCATCCCCCGCACCACACCTTGGGAACCATCTACCCAAAGAATACATTCACCGTTGCTCTCGGAGTCTGAAGCTGATGTTGGCGATGATGACATTGGACGGCGATCGCCCTCCCATACAGAAGGAATTTGAGTTAATGTTTTCAACCGACGAGTGGTAGAGCGATTAAAGCTTGTCATAAAGTAGATTAATCAAAAAGAAGCTATTTGGCAGTAGACTATGGGAAAGAGCTAGCCTTGGGTAAAATCTTCCTAAGACCACACCTGAAGAGTAGTTGCAACTGATGGTTGTTATAAGGAGCCGAACTCTGGAAATACCCAATCCTTCAATTCTAGGATAAAAAGTTTTGGCTACTTTTGACCAATTGTTTACAATTTGGCAAATAATGATCTCAGTCTCGCTACAATAAGAGCAAAAACTCAATGGTGATCCGAGAATTATCAAAAACCTAATTAGGTTACTTATTATACCATTAAAGGGGTTGAAACGGCAACATGACACAAGCAACTCAGTCTCAACAACGTGGAATTCAACTAAGTGAAGCAGCCTTGCGCCAGGTTAAATCCTTGCAAGAAAAGCAAGGAGAAGAACTTTGCTTACGAGTGGGAGTTCGTCAAGGTGGTTGCTCTGGGATGTCTTACATGATGGACTTTGAGGACACCAGCAAAATCACTCCTCATGATGAAGTTTTTGATTACGATGGCTTCAAAATTATTTGCGATCGCAAAAGTCTATTATATCTCTATGGTTTAATGCTTGATTATAGCGATGCCATGATTGGTGGTGGTTTCCAATTTACTAACCCCAATGCAGCCCAAACCTGTGGTTGCGGCAAGTCGTTTGGAGTGTAATATTGTCAGTGGTTGGTTGTCAGTTGTTCATAACTATTGACGGCTAACTACTGAATATTGATTATATAACTATTAACTGATTTGCTATGGCTCAAACAGTTGAATTCCTGTTTGATACAGGATTGGAACGCTATAAAGCTGGTGAAGCAGCAGAATCTTTAATCCCAGTATTTCAAGAAGTGTGCGATCGCGCCCCGAAAACAAGTTCTGCTTGGATTTGTTTAGCTTGGTTGTACTTGCTAGAAAATCAACCCAACTTGGCTTACAAAGCAGCAAACAAGGCGGTGAAGTTAAATCCACAAGACCCACAAGCCAGAATTAATTTGGCGGTTTCAATGCTGGAAACAGGTCAAAAAGGATTGCGAGAACATATTGATTTTGTCAAACAGTTAATTTTTGTTAACCCAGAATGGGAAAGCGATATTAAAGATAGTATTGCCGATGGTTTAAGCCGGAAACCGGATTGGCAAAGTTTGGCAAAAGTTAAAACCTGGCTATTTGAGTCCTAAAATTTAGGAATCAGATCCCCCGGGTTTTTCTCTCCAGAGGAAAACTTCTGGGGAGGATCCAGGGGAGAGGAAAAAACTTCCCAGTCCCTTTTTGTCCATCCCGGTTTTTCTACTCCAATTCTCAGTATGAAAGATAAATTATTAAACTGGCTAAACTTGATTTTAGTTGCTGATGTATTCTTAGTTTTATTTGGCTTTGGCTGGTTAGCGATCGCCGCCTTTGGCGATGCTGCGGGAATCAACCTCGGTTTAGATTTATGGCATCAACTTTGGCAACCTCTGTTTAACCCAGCAATTGGTATCCTGATGGGGGGCGCTATCCTTAGCGGTTTAATTAGTTGGATTTCCCGCAAATTTCAGGCTAATTAACAGTTTTTTAGTGAGGACATTAGTCCTCTGTTCTCCGGTGTGAGAACCTACCCAATAATTTCTTGCAATGCTGGTAATAATTGAGGATATTGATACTTAAAGCCAGCCTCTAAAGTAAGTTGAGGCATAACTTTTTGACCTTCCAAAACTACCATAGCTCCATCCCCTAAGAGCAGCTCCAGAGCAAAGCCAGGAACGGGTAACCAGGAAGGACGTTGCATAACTTCCCCCAAAGTTTGGCTTAACTCTGCCATCCGCACAGGATGAGGAGCAGTGGCATTATACACACCTTTCATACCCGGGTTAGTTAAAGCTTGCAAAATTAGATTTACTAAATCATCTAAGTGAATCCACGATAACCACTGGCAACCACTACCAAGGGGGCCACCTGTAAACAGCTTGAAGGGTGTAATCATTTTAGCCAAAGCGCCACCATTGCCTAAAACGATGCCAAAACGCAGAATAACCAAGCGGACACCAGCATCTTCAACTTTTTGGGCTTCTGCTTCCCAGGCTTCACAGACTTGAGCTAGAAAATCCTTACCAGGTGAACTGGTTTCATCAAAGGTAGCGGTTTCACTCGTGCCATAATAACCAATAGCAGAAGCATTAACTAACACAGAGGGCTGAGGATTAGCCTGAGCTATAGCTTCGACAATTTTCTGTGTACCTAGCTGGCGACTATTGAGGATTTTCTGCTTTTGTTCTGGTGTCCAGCGTTCCTCCGCAATTGGTTCTCCGGCTAGATTGACTATACCATCACAACGGTTGATGGCTTCTTGCCAAGAACCAGACACAGTGGGGGTATAGGCTACAATTTCTACTTGAGGAAAAGCCCCTGGGGGAAAAACCTTGACCGCTGTAGCAGGGTTGCGGGTGAACACCAGTATTTGATGACCCTCTTTGTGCAGTTTTTCCACCAAACGACTACCGACAAATCCTGTTGCTCCTGTAATTGCTACTTTCATCATCTTAATGCACTTCAACCAAACCCTTATTTTAACTTGGGTGATGAGTGTTTGATTTTTGATGACCAATTGCGCAATAAGATTGAGTTGGTAACAACACTCACAGAGCTAAAAGCCATTAATGCTGCCGCCCCAGATGGACTAAGGATAAAACCAAAACTGGGTAATAATACACCCGCAGCTAAGGGAATACCGATAGTGTTGTATGCAAATGCCCAAAATAGATTTTGGCGGATTTTGTTGAAAGTACAGCGACTCAGTTGAATTGAGGCGACAACATCATTTAATCGATCGCGCATCAAGACAATTTCTGCCGTCTCCATGGCTACATCTGTACCCGAATATAAAGCAATGCCGACATCTGCTTGTGATAAAGCCGGAGCATCATTAATACCATCGCCAACCATGGCGACTTTAGAGGCTGATTGTGTTTGTAATTCTTGGATCAGAGCCGCTTTTTGACTGGGGAGAACCCCCGCCATCACATCAGCGCCATCTAGTCCTAGTTGTTGAGCTATGGCTTGAGCTGCTTCATAGCGATCGCCACTGAGCAATATAACCCGTAAACCCATATCACGCAACTGGTTGACTGTGGCTTGAGCATCTGGTCTCAGGGGGTCTTGAACAGCAATCAGTCCGGCTAAATTTCCCCCAACTGCTACGCCCACGACTGTTTTACCATCTTCTGCTAGCTGTGGGATCATCTGTTCTGCTGCGTCACTCCAAGTCACCCCATGCTGACTCAAGAAGGCGCAGTTACCCAAAATTACAGACAGACCCTCTACAATAGCAGATACACCCAATCCCGGTTCTGTATGAAAATCCACAGCGTCAGGAATACATAGATTTTGCTCCCGTGCTGCTTGTTGAATGGCTTTAGCTAAGGGGTGGTAAGTACCATTTTCGACTGCTGCTGCTAGTTGCAGGAGAGAGTAGGGTTTTTCATACTTCCATTCTCCCATGGGTAGACAATCTGTTACAGTAGGATTACCCGTTGTGAGAGTGCCTGTTTTATCAAATACGACAGTATCTAACTGGTGCACTGTTTCCAAGACATCACCACCTTTGATTAACAGACCCCGTTCAGCACCCATGGCGGTTCCTACAAGAATTGCTGTCGGGGTCGCCAGTCCCAAAGCACAGGGACAGGCGACAACCATAACGGCGATCGCTAGTTTCAAGCTGGTTAGGAGAGGGGAGTGGGTAGGAACCCCATCCATGACCTCTGTATGAGACATTTGGGAATGGTTCATCATTTCCATACCCCCAGAAACAGTCACATCACTCCAAATGTGAGTACCCCAAAAGAACCAAAAAACAAATGTCAATACAGAGGCGGTCAACACACCATAAGTAAAGTAACCCGCCACCGTATCGGCTAACTTTTGCACTGGCGCTTTACGCGTTTGTGCTGTTTCTACTAGGGTAACGATTTGCGCCAAAGTGGTATCGCTACCGGTTCGAGTGGCGACTATAGCCAATGCTCCTGACTGGTTCATAGTTCCTGCGGCTACCATATCTCCGGGCTGCTTCATGACTGGTACCGCTTCCCCTGTGAGCATGGACTCATTCACCGTTGTTTGCCCAAAGCGCACCTCACCATCCACAGGAATTTTATCTCCTGGTAGTACTTGCAACCATTCACCAACACGCACCTTTTCTGCGGGAATCTCCATAATATTGGTTCCCAAACCTATTTTTTCCGGGTCTGGGTTGAGAATCAACCGTCCTACTTGAGGTTGGAGTGTGAGCAATTCTCTAAAGGCTGCGGAGGCTCTTCCTCTGGCTTGTTGCTCTAAAGTCCTACCCAGGAGGATAAAACCCAGCATCATTACTGGTTCGTCAAAGAAGCATTCCCAGCCCATTTTGGGGAATAGCAGCGCTACTAAACTAGCAGTGTAGGCTGTCAGCGTTCCCAATCCCACCAGGGTATTCATATTAGGCGAATTGCGCAGCCATCCCCGCCAACCGTCTACTATAATAGGGCGGCCGGGAATGATTATGGCCACTGTTGCCAATCCACAGTGAAACCAGATATTGTTTAATTTTGAGAATATCGGCAGGCCGATATTCTCAAAATGTCCGATTCCTGACAACACCAGCAGCACCCCAGCAATGATTAACTGCTGGAATGAAGAACGCATTTCTTGGCGCTTTTGTGCTTCTTTTTGTTCTAGGGTAGTTTCTCCAGCTACTTTTCCCCTAGTCTGACGCGGTTGAGAGGGAAATCCAGCTGATGTTAATCGCTGTGCTAGTGTGTCCGGGTCTACTTCACCAGGTTCTGACTCTACCACAGCTACCTCTGTAGCCAAGTTCACACAGGCGCTTTTCACTCCTGGATATTGGGTTAACTGTCGCTCTACAGCGCTTACACATCCAGCACATTTCATCCCCCCCACATCGAGGATAATTTTCTCTAAGGTTGGGCTTCGTTCTGGAGTAAGCTGAGTTTTCGGGGTCAGTTGCATGACAAGTGTTGAGTTGGCTACGAAAATTCAACGCCTTAATAAAAGCGTCCCTCTTTTGAGCGTAGGCGAAATTTGGAGATATGACAGAACTTCAATGATCATATAGCATTTCCCATGCTCTTGAGGTACAGAATTTTTTAGTTTTAGTTTTAGGAAACAGGGAATAGGAAACAGGGAATAGGGAACAGGGAAAAAATTGGGGTGTACTTCATTAGCATGAAAAAGGCTTTAAACTTATGCGCTAATGTTGAATTTTTGTACCACTCTTTCTGATATAAGTTACATATATCACAGCTACCACTTGTATGGGCATCATAGCAATCAGAGTCTTGCCAAAATAGTTGATGTCCAAAATAGATACGGCGCTGAAGTAGCCCATACCCACTACTAGCAACATCGCCCATGTGAGAGATTTACGTTTAATTGTTAGCATATCTCTAAAAATAAGTTCCCCTGGCTAATAGCAACTTCTAGAACCAACCCTGCTTATTCACAAAGTAGGTATCAACAAACTCTTCAGAGGTTTTGTTTAAATAGATCATGCCCTCAATTAAACCCACAAGCTGCATAATTAACAAACTAATGCCATAGGTAAAATAACCTCCAACTAAAGCTATAATCAACATGATGCAGCCTTCTGGAGTATATCCTAGAACGAATTTATGAACTCCAAATCCTCCGCAAATAATGCCGCAATAACCAGCAATCAGTTGTTTAGTTGGTTGAGTGGTGTTGAAATTTGCCATATTAGTTCTATTCGGATCGAAAGTGAATATAAAATTAGAATTTTAATTGATATTAAAATCACCCAATATATTTTTTGAGTAAATATATTTTGAATTTTTTGCTAGTCAGACCATGCTCCCACATCCATAATTAAACCTAACTGGTGTACTTTAAATACAAAGTTAAAAACATATACTATTTCCCATCCTCGTGAGGTACAAAATTTTTTAGTTTTAGTTTTAGTTTTAGTTTTAGTTTTAGTTTTAGTTTTAGTTTTAGTTTTAGGGAATAGGGAATAGGGAACAAAGTAGTGTGTAATTCATGAGTATGAAAAAGGCTTTAATACAGATCAATATATTTGCAGGGTATTGTAATTAACATTAACAATTCGTTAAGTTTACCAGACCACAAGCCTGTGTTAAACCCACCCCCATTCCCTATAAGGATATGGGGTTAAACTGCAGTTAGCTGTGTTTTGTGGGGGAAGTCTTAATGCATAGTACTTATATTATTTGTAGATGCTATTTCCTCATGATTCAGGAAACAAATTTGCTATAAGTACGGCATTAGCTAATCAGCCTAGTAACTGAGTGGGGAATTTTGGTGTGCAATAGTTACTATATGCAAATGAAAACAAATCGTTGACAAATTATCAACCGTGTAGCAATGTATTATTAATTACTACTACCCAAGATAAAGAGACTCAGTAGGGTGCCACTATTCCAGAGACTATGGACAAGCATAGGTGCCAAGAGATTACGCGATCGCGTGTACACTATCCCTAAAACCACACCCAAAGCTGTTAAAGGCAGAATTTCTGATAAACTCAGGTGGGCGATCGCAAACAACAAACTACTGAAAATAATTGCTCCCCACACAGGTACATAACGAGTCAGAGAAGGCAATAAAAAGCCGCGAAACAGCAGTTCTTCAAAAATGGGGGCGGCGATCGCAGCTGTCAAAAAAAACAGCCCCAGAGCCATACTATCTTGACTTTCCAAAGCTAGTTGTAACAGGGGATTACTACCGCCCTGACCCCGCCATAATTGTTGATTAATCAACGACACCAGTACCACTATCGGCAAAGCCGCGCAATAACCCCCAAATCCCCATAAAAACCATCCATCCTGCAACCGGAAGCGAAACCAGTGGTCTGGGAGCGGCAAAAAACGCTTAATCGATAAATACAGCACCAACAGCGCACCTGATGCCACCATCATATAGCTAACTAACACCGACCAAGCCTGAAAGCGGACATTGGTAATAGGGCGCTCTATGGGTAATAGGGATAGCAACAGAGGCACAAAGATTTGACCCATAAAGAAAAAGCCCACCACAAAAACTTGTAAAATGGTTTCTCCACCCCAAGGCGTTGACCAAGATAAATCAGCATTGCGAGCCAATAAAGCAGCTTTCCCCTTGAGCAAACGCTGACCAATCAAGAAAACCAGTAATATTAGACCTATTAATGCTGTCACCGTGGGAATTGTGCCAATTAGGGCTAGTTTGGCCACAGCCTGGGTAGCAGCTTCTTGTTCTTCTGCTCTAATTTCCGATAAAGCTGCCTGTCGTTGTTGCAGTTGATACAGTTGAATTAAAGCAGTAGAGCGAAACCAACCATCTAAATTTTGATTAATCAGCTGTTGAGCATTGGGTAAGACACGGGGGGGAGTACTCCATAGCCCAGTCAACACAGCAGCAGTTTCCCGCACTGGATTTACTTCCCCGGTTTGCTGCAATTCTTCCCAAGTCTTGATGGCTGTATCTGTCTGTCCTTGCTTTGCTTGTAAAATTCCCAGACGTAGGTCTAAGTCAGCCCGTAATTTTTGTAGTTGTTTGAGTGAGCGCTGTAACTTTTCCCCCTTGTCCTGAGACTCAGCCTGAGTTTGGGGGGGTTCCCCTCCTAAAGGTTTAGGGGGTAGGGGAATAGCCTGAGGTTGAGCAAGTTGGTTTTGAACCTTATCCCAATTCGCTTGAACCGACTCACGCACCTGCTGATATTGCTTGGTAGCACTTTCTAGAGGTTTATCCCCCACTATGGCCGGTTTAATTGCTGAGAAATTATCGTCATTACTATCTTCTGGCTGCCAAGTTTGCGCTTGGAGTGCAATATTAGTTTGGTACAGTTCCAAAGTTGTCTGGAACTGGGGTTCTCGTAAACTGCCGAATAAAGAAGAGACTGACAACAGGACTGCTATCGGTGTGAGGACAAAAAATAAAATTAACCGCTTAATCGTCATCTATTCCCCTTGAACAATTCACCAGGGCAAGGTTTACCCTATGCTTCATAATCTTTGCAACAAACAGCCGCCGGTTGATCAATATATTAATATTTTTAATATATAGGACTCCTATTTGATTTTTGAACAAGACTCAGTACACACGGCAATTCTTCTTACCTGTTCCCTGTTCCCTGTTCCCTGTTCCCTACCTAGACAAATCAATTCAGAAACCAAACCGGATTTCTATATTGATGTCAGTACTTGATGCTAGGGTTGGGTTTTATCAACGCTACTGGAAAATGGTAATATCATGAATCAGCCAGCAATAGGGTCATCTGTTGCTAACCTAAAATTTTGGTTTTCATGAGCAGCGACATCCAACTCAACCTTTTTGACCACCCCAACTCGAACCCCCGAGATTTAATTCCCACAGACGCAAAAATCCCCATGATACCGGTAACATACACAAATATGAGTGAGTTGGCACAGGATTGTCATCACTGTCACCGTTGTACCTTGGGAGACAGTCGGACTCATGCTGTTGTGGGGCGTGGTCATCTCCAAGCACCAATTATGGTCATAGGTGAAGCCCCTGGTCAAAGTGAAGATGAAACTGGTTTACCATTTGTCGGCAGATCAGGACAGTTACTAGAGAAAATATTAGCATCTGTGAATCTGAGTACTGAACGTGATGTATATATTGCCAATATTAATAAGTGTCGTCCACCACAAAACCGAGTCCCCACCCCTGATGAAATTGCGGCTTGCAAACCCTACTTGTTAGAACAAATTCGCCTTGTTGACCCGAAAATAATTTTACTCACTGGTGCAACTGCGGTCAAAGGTATCACCGGCGATAAACAAGGAATGACGAAAATTCGCGGTCAGTGGATGGAGTGGGATGGGCGTTTGTGTATGCCGATTTTTCACCCTTCTTATTTGCTGCGTAACCCTTCTAAGGAAGTAGGTAAGCCTAAATGGTTAATGTGGCAAGATATGCAAGCAGTCCGCGCTAAGTTAGATGAAATTACTGCCAACTAGGAGAGGTTAAGTATTCTGACTGATCACCATTTCTGGGCTTTAATGTCTTGAGGATGACAGCTGACAATCAGATCGGGATAATAATAAGGACTTTCTGGAGAAACTTGGACTTTGACATCTGAGACATTGATTCGACAACCTTTAGCACCCAGATGAGGACGTAAGGCACTATAAAGGTTGAGGGTTAGCCAATAGCTAGTTATTTACTAACAATAGATTACATATGCTCATAAATGCTAATATAGTGGTATGGCTTATGTACCACTACGAGAAGCAGTTAAACAACTGGGATTGCACCCAAACACTTTAAGAAAATACGCAGACAATGGCAAGATTGAAAGCATCAAAAACGAAGCAGGACAAAGA
>NZ_JAQMTM010000099.1:0-54545 GCF_028331085.1 Anabaena sp. CS-542/02 | reverse complement strand
GAAGGAAAGTGGACAAGGAAGATTTTATACGGACAATGGTCTTTTAAGGGGCTATTTTTCTTACTAAAAATACAGACTTTGTACTGTTTTTCTCCCTTGTCACCTTGTCCACCTTGTCCACCAAGTCTTGTCCTTGTAAGGTGAGGGGACTGGATTTTATTGTTTTTTGTGTGTTCCCCAATCCTTCCCATTCCCCATTCCCTGTTCCGGTGTTCCCTGAAACTAAACAACTTTGTACCTCACGAGCATGGGAAATGCTATATTTCTCTTTTTTTTAGATAAAATCCTGGACTCGACAGACTAACGTATAGAGCCTTGAAGAATCATCTATTATTTACTGGTCATTCACTTCGGTTTATGGTTTTCGCCCTACCTTTATTAATGTGGTTGGGATACCAGGAATCGCAAACTAAGAATTTACCACCCCAAGCAGTATTAGTTTTAGGTGGTTCTACCTCACATTTAGAACGAGAACGGTTTACAGCTAATTTTGTCCGCGAGCACCCAAGTTTACCCATTTGGATTTCTGGTGGTAGTCCACCTAGATCAACTCAGAATGTGTTTGCCAAAGCTGGAGTTGATCCCAAACGATTGTACTTGGACTATCAAGCTGTAGATACTGTGACAAATTTTACTACACTAGTAGATGAGTTGCAGGCTAAAGGTATTAAGAGTGTTTATTTAGTTACTTCGGAATTTCATATGCGCCGCGCCCGTGTGGTTGGCGAGATAGTTTTGGGAAGTCGCGGTATTCAATTTAAACCTGTAGCAGTACCTTCAAAAAATGTCCATGAACCCTTGGATAAATCTATCCGTGATGGGGTGAGGGCTTTAGTTTGGGTGGCTACTGGTTACACGGGTGCAGAACATATGAGACAGCAATGAATCACAGGTGAGGGATGGAGATTCAGATTTGAGCTAAATCTTGCCAAAATTTATTTCGTAGTCCGATTATGCTGATATTTCTTGTATTAGAACATAGGGCTGAATAATCAGAGTCTGAAATCTTTTGGTGCGATCGCTATTCCAATTCCCCAATTGTGTATTGGAAGGTTTACCTATTAATTGTCCGTCAATCCATGCTTGCACTGATGAAACCTGATCGCTAGCGATCGCCACTCCCACATCCAGCAAGTCTAAACCTTGCGTGACTAAAATCACCGCATCCCTTTGTACATGGGGAATTAGCCAATCCCACTCAGCCTCATCCAGATTGTCTGTTAATTGTGTTCTTAAATCGGACATAATTCCCCGTTTAGATATTTTTCTGGCCGATTTTAGCCTAATTTTTGCCCTGAGATTTTCTTGCCTTGACTCTTTGCAGCATATTTCTCAGCGTCCTAAATCATGCAACTGATTAATTGCTGTAGCACACTTATCTGTCACAGCTTGTAATTCGTCTTTATTGGTAGAAGTGGGTGCATCAATTAATTTGCCAATCCGAATAGTTAAGGGAACTGGACGGGGTATGGAGCCTGTTTGTAATATCTTCTCAGAACCCCATAAACTCACCGGTAAAAATGGTGCTTTAGCCTTGGCCGCCAAGAGAGCCGCCCCTCGTTTAGGATCCGTGATCTTGCCATCGGGAGTGCGAGTACCTTGCAAAAAAACACCTACAGCCCAGCCATTATCAAGGTACTCTAGGGCTGAACGAATAGAATTGCGGTCAGCGCTACCGCGACTCACCGGGTAAGCACCATACAATTTAATTGCTTGTGCTAAAACAGGGACTTGAAACAACTCTTCCTTAGCCATGTAAGCCACTGGACGACGTACACAATTAGAGACAATGGGGGGGTCAAAGTAACTAGCATGATTACTGACTACCACCAGTGGACCTGACTGAGGGACATTTTCCACCCCATAAATTCTCCCCCGAAAGTAAGCATGAAGCATAGGGCTGACAATTGACCACTTAAAAGCGTGGTAAAGTGCCAAACTGATCAAAGGTTCGCGGGTTCGAGACATAGAGAAATGGGATATAGGGTATTGGGGAATGGGGAATGGGGATAGGGTATGGAAAATCTCAATTTTGCCCAGCAGCCTAGACTCTGCAATTTACGTGGGCTTTGCTATGCCCTATTCTGGCAACTCTGCTGCATTACGGACATTTCTGAGGATTAAATCCGGTGTAGTGCGTTTAATCAAATTAGTTAACACATTACCGGGGCCAATTTCCACCACTTCCTCAATACCCTGTATTGCTAATTCCAAAGAAATTTCTCGC
Organism: Anabaena sp. CS-542/02; assembly: GCF_028331085.1. Classification (NCBI taxonomy): domain Bacteria; kingdom Bacillati; phylum Cyanobacteriota; class Cyanophyceae; order Nostocales; family Nostocaceae; genus Anabaena; species Anabaena sp. CS-542/02. The sequence goes on along the minus strand of NZ_JAQMTM010000099.1, from coordinate 52,318 downwards.
CAGCGTACTGAACCGGTCATTTGTTGGCTGAGGCGCTGCTTGATTATTTTGGCATCAGTGGATGGAACCGGATCTACGTTAGACAGTACGGGTATAACAGCCGGCTGAAATTCTACTAATTCTAGAATGTCTTGGAACTCGGCGGCCGCAGCAGCCATCAAGGGTGAGTGAAATGCTCCAGAGGTTTTTAAAGGTATAGCACGTTTGGCTTTAACTTGGGAAATTACTGTTTTGACAGCCTCTGGATTCCCAGATATCACTACCTGACCCGGACTGTTATCATTAGCCAAAACTGCATCTGGTGTCTGAGCAAGAACTAATTCTAACTGTTCACGGTCAAAGTTCATCACAGCAGCCATCATTCCACCAGCGGTACTATCCATGAGTTCAGCACGACGCTTGACCAGGTGTAAGCCAGCGGACCACTCAAACACACCGGCAATGTAAAGGGCGATATATTCGCCTAAACTGTGACCAGCAACTACATCTGGTTGATGTCCCCGTTCTCGAAGGATATCAGCCAGGATACTTTCTACTACATAAAGACTGGGTTGTGTGTAGAGAGTCCGTGATAACTTTTCTTCTTCGTTCTGACATAATTGTGTGAGAGACCAGCCCAAAATTGCTTCGGCTTCGGCAAATTTATCTTTAGCGGTAGGTATATCTAATAAATCCATTCCCATTCCCAGGGCTTGAGAACCTTGTCCGGGAAACACCCATGCAGTTTTAGTCATTAGTCGTTAGTCATTGCTCATTGGTGATTGGTGATGGGGGTGAGTCTAGTTTTTTGAGTTTTGAGTTTTAACTATCTTCCCCATTGAAAAATTGCTGCGCCCCAAGTGAGTCCGGCACCAAAGCCAGATGTGGCAATGATGTCGTGGGGTTTGATTTTGCCTTGGCGCACTGCTTCATCTAGGGCTAGGGGGATAGAGGCGGCAGAGGTATTACCATAATTAGCCAGATTGCTAATTACCTTGTTCTCTGGAATATTTAGGCGTTGGGCAACGGCATTAAGAATGCGTTGATTGGCTTGATGCAAGATCAGCCAGTCTATTTGCTCAATAGTGAGATGAGCCTGAAATAAAGCTTTATCAATAATTTCAGGGACTTTTTGCACAGCAAAGCGGTATACTTCTTTGCCGTTCATGGTGATCGGCTGGTAAGTACCTTGAGTGATATTTACATTGGGCAGGAGTTCTTGGGCGGAAGGGGTATAAGCAAGATTGAGGTAGCGGTTTTGGGTTCCATCGCTTTTCAGGGAAAATCCTAATAGGCGATCGCTGTTATTGGCTTGCAGTACCACCGCTCCCGCACCATCACCGAACAGTACACAAGTCCTGCGGTCTTGCCAATCCACCCAGCGAGAGAGGATATCAGCCCCAATTAGGAGTACGTTTTGATAAACGCCTGTTCTGATATATTGGGCTGCTGTGACTAGCCCAAAGACAAACCCAGAGCAAGCAGCCGTTAAGTCAAAGGCTACTGCTTTGGTTGCTCCTAATGCCGCCTGAATTTGACAAGCACTGCCAAATAAATCATCTGGGGTGGATGTGGCCAGCAGAATCAAATCTAGGTCTGTTGCCTTTATCCCTGCCGCTGCGATCGCTTGACTACCGGCATCAGCCGCGAGGGTGCTCACGGATTCAGATGGCAATGCTAAACACCGTTGACGAATTCCGGTTCTTGTGGTAATCCACTCGTCTGAAGTCTCCACCAGTTCAGTCAGATCCTGGTTACTGAGGTGATTTTTTGGTACTGCCGAGCCGCTACCTGTAATTGCTATGCCTAACTTTTGCACTCCTAGTCTCCCAAGCTATAAGAATTTTAGTCATGAAAATTTTTATTTTTTTTCCCAGCTATTGCTCGCTAGTTTTGTGACTAATTTCTAATTGGTTTCCTGCTGTAGGATTTCATATTGGGACTGAAGTCTTTGCAGCACCTGATTATCTACAGCTTCTTTTGCCATGCGAATGGCGTTAAAAATAGAAGGAGCTTGAGAGCTACCGTGGCCAATAAAACAGACTCCAGCTACGCCTAACAGCAAAGCACCGCCATGTTCTGCATGATCCATGCGCTGTTTAACTCGCTTCAGGTTAGGTTTTAAAATTGCCGTACCAATTTGACCATGTAATCCTTGGGGTAATTCTTCGCGCAAGATTTGCAGAATCACTTCACCCACGGCTTCGGCAAATTTCAACAACACATTACCCACAAAGCCATCGCAGACAATCACATCGAAGTTACCCGAAAGTACATCACGCCCTTCAGCATTACCAATAAAATTAATTTGGGAATTTTCCCGTAATAATTCATGGGCGCGCAGGGCGACCTCATTACCCTTAGTGTCTTCTTCACCGATATTCAACAAACCTACATGGGGATTGGTAATACCTAAAACATACTGACTATAAGTTGACCCCATGACAGCAAACTGCTCTAAAAACTTAGGGCGGCAGTCTACATTGGCGCCAACATCAAGTATGAGTACTGGTTTACCGGCTTTGATTGTGGGGAAAACCGTACCAATGGCTGGGCGGTCAATTCCTGGCAATCGTCCCAGGCGGAGCAAAGCTGCTGCCATAGCTGCCCCTGAGTGTCCCGCAGAAAACACGGCATCTGCCTGCTGCTGCTTGACTAAATCCATAGCCACATTAATAGAAGCTTTGCGTTTGCGTCTCACCGCATTCAAAGGCTCCTCATCCATTGCGATCGCTTCCTGTGCAGGAACGATCTCTACCCGCTCCAAATTAGTGTTTGGGGGCAGGGCGGCTGCAATTTGTTGGGGATCACCAACTAATAATACTTTTACACCCAATTCGTCACTTGCCCGCAGTGCGCCAGTGACGATTTCTCCGGGTGCATGATCCCCTCCCATTGCGTCAATTGCTATCCGTACGCCAGTCAATCCCATTGCTTAGAGCTACTAGAAACCTTACAAATTTTACCAGATGACTTTGCTGAAAAACCGAGAGTTTCTCACTGCCATATTCTTCCTGTTAATATTGCAACATATTTTAGTAGCTACGTGGCAACTTTTCAGGGATTGGGGCGTATTGATTAAGAAGTCAAATGCCCTGCTTGTGGCTCCCTACTGGGCTAATACCCAATTAACTAGGGTGCGGACTCCATACCCTGTAGCCCCTGAACTGTTGTAGCCGTTTTCCTTATCTGTCCACACTGGCCCAGCAATGTCTAAGTGAGCCCAAGGGGTGTCTTTAATGAACTGTTTGAGGAAAAGGGCCGCAGTAATGGAACCCCCAGGACGCGGACCGGTATTTTTCATGTCCGCAATCCCGGATTTCAACCCTTCAAAATATTTTTCTTCCATTGGCATCCGCCAAACTTTTTCCCCTGCGGTTTCAGCAGCTTGTTGCAGTTGGGAAGCTACAGCATCATCGTTCGTATATAAGCCAGCAATGTCATCACCCAAGGCAATCACACAAGCACCGGTGAGGGTGGCTAAATCAACCATGGCATCTACTCCCAATTTATCTGCATACACCAAGGCATCGGCTAAGGTCAAACGCCCTTCAGCATCGGTGTTATTCACTTCTATGGTTTTGCCGTTAGATGCTCTGAGGATGTCCCCTGGGTGCATGGCGTGACCGCTAATCATGTTTTCTGTGGCGGCTGAAATGAAGTGAACTTCTACATCTGGCTTGATTTGGGCGATCGCCTTGGCAGCACCCAAGGTCGCACCAGCACCGCCCATATCAATTTTCATAGTTTCGATGCCGCTACCAGCACCTTTAATATTTAGTCCGCCGGAATCAAAGGTTAAACCTTTACCAATAATTGCTAGTTTCCGTTTCGGTGTGCCTTGGGGTTTGTAAGTCAGGTGAATGAATTTTGGTGGTAACTCTGAAGCTTGGGCAACTCCTAAAAATGCACCCATGCCTAACTTTTGGCAGTCCTCTCGTTCCAGAATTGTTACTTCTATGCCGTGTTCAGTCGCGATCGCCTGGGCTGTTTCTGCTAGGGTAATGGGTGTTACCTCATTGGCTGGTGCTGCCACCAATTGCCTAGCTAAGATTACCCCGGAGACGATATGATTGGCGAGGGTAATGGCTGCTTCTTGTCCACCCAGTCCCAGTAAATCTACTGTCTCAATTTTTGCTCCTTTATCTTCTGGCTCAGATTTAAAGCGAATGTCCTGATAAAGGGCTAGTTGCGTACCTTCAGTTATAGCTTGAGCAGTTGCTGATGGCTGATTATTCCACAAGGGAAAACTCAAGGCGAGAGTTTTGCTTTTTTGCTTTTTTGCCACCCTAGCCACAGCAGCAGCGGCACGTCGCAGGGTTTCTAATTTCAGGGCTTCTGGTTTCCCCAAACCCACTAAAATTACTTTACGGATAGAGCCACCAGGACTAACACGGGTGAAAATGGTGCTGTAGGGTTTGGCGGTAAATTCTTCTTCGGCAATTAGTTCTTTTAACACCCCGGCAAACTGCTGGTCTAATTTTGCCAGGTCTCCAGTTAACTCAACTGCATCTTCAAATAGTCCAATTGCCAAACTATCGCCTGCCCAATCTAGCAAAGGCTTGTCACTAGGTTGAATTTTCATTTTGTGATTTTATCTAGGTTTTCCTGCTTGTACCAGTATTACCTAAAATTCTATTTTCCCTTGGGTGGAAAATACCAAACAGTGAAGCTAATAGTTTCAGGGAACAGGGAATAGGGAATAGGGAATAGGGAATAGGGAATAGGGAATAGGCAATTGATGTGTACTTCATTAGCCTAAAAAAGGCTTTAATGTATAATTTTTTTATAGGAGACTGTATAAAAATGTCAATAACTCACTAAATCAAAGTAGTGAAGCTAACTGTCAAGTAGTTGTGATGTTTCTTAATAATATCTCAGATACTTGCTGCCTGTATTGGTTAAACTCATGCCTACGTTAACAATCCACCAACGCCTTGATGCACTATTACCGAAGTTACAAGACACGCGGCTCCTGAGTAACCGTGGTATTGGTAACGAGATTGGTTTTTATATCTTTGATTACGATGCTGAATATGAACCACTGGTACAGGAGTATATTGAGGGTTTAAAGTCGCAATTGATCAATCCACCCAGTGGGGTTATTTTCCTGGAAGTTAATCTCTATCGGACTATTCTGGAGATATTGCAAGAAAGAAAGTTGCTTGGAAGGGCTTTTGAGTTGGAGGTGAATAAGGGGAATGCAGCTTTAGCTAAAACTATTGCACCACTTGTTAGACCTGAGCAAGTTATTACCCATATCCAGAAACAGTTACAGGGTGATGAACAGTTGGTGTTAATGACGGGAGTTGGTGCAAGTTGGCCGCTTGTGAGGTCACATACGATTCTGAATAACCTACATCCTATCCTGGATAAAATCCCCCTGGTGATGTTTTTTCCTGGTTCCTATGATGGCCATGAGCTACGCCTGTTTAACACTTTTAAAGATGACAATTACTATCGTGCTTTTCCTTTAATTCCTCACAATTACGTTTATGAATATTAGTGAACTATTTCAAAAAGATATTAACCGTAACATTAATGGTGTCATCAAAGTAGGACAGCAGGATGACGAGAATATCCGTCAGGAGTTAGAGGAGTATGTTGTTACTCGTGAACTAGATAAACACTTCCGAACTTTTTTTGACCGCTTTACTGATGCTTTGGGTAATCCTACCGATAAAATGGGGGTGTGGATTTCCGGTTTTTTTGGGTCTGGTAAATCGCACTTTTTGAAGATTCTTTCTTACCTGTTAGAAAATCGCCATTTAGGTAGTAGTTGGGCTTTAGACTATTTCAACGCTGAACGTATTCCTGACCCCTTATTACTGGCAAAAATTACCCAAGCTGCACAAAGTTCTTGTGATGTAATTCTTTTCAATATTGATTCTAAAGCAGATGCTAATAATAAACACGATAAAGAAAGCATTACTAAAGTTTTTCAGAAAGTCTTTGACGAACATTTGGGTTATTTTGGTACAATACCCGCAATTGCTGAATTTGAACGCCAGTTAGATAAACAAGGTAAATATCAAGTTTTTAAAGATGCTTTTCAAGCTGAAAGTGGCTTGGTATGGTCAGAAAATCGCGATGCTTGGGGGTTTTATCAGGATGCGATCGCCACTGCTTTACAAGTGAGTACGGGGATGAGTGCAGATGCAGCTAACCGCCTATTAGATTTCAATCAACAAAATTATAGTTTAAGCCCGGAGAAATTCGCCCAAATAGTTAGGCAATATTTAGATGGTAAAAGTCCCCAACACCGGTTAATTTTTATGGTGGATGAAGTGGGACAATATATTGGTGAAGACAGTAAACTGATGTTAAATCTTCAGACGGTAGTAGAAGATTTGGGTACACACTGTCAGGGTAAAGCTTGGGTAGTGGTAACATCCCAAGAAGCAATGGATGAGATTACTAAAAACAAGATTAAAGGTGAGGATTTTTCTAAAATTATCGGGCGTTTTTACCGTCCTCTGAGTTTGTCATCTGCGAACACAGACGAAGTAATTAAATTGCGGTTACTGGGTAAAACTGATGCAGCACAAACAGGACTAGAAGCTTTATATAACCAAAAAGTCGCCATCCTGAGAAACCAAATTACTTTTACTCAAGATAGTGCTGATATGCCAGGATATAGCAGTATAAAAGATTTTACTGCGGCTTATCCCTTTGTTCCCTACCAGTTTACCTTATTGCAGAAAGTGTTTACCCAAATTCGCCTCATGGGTTCTGCGGGTAAACATTTAGCATCGGGAGAACGTTCTTTACTTGATGCTTTTCAGGTCGCTTCCCAAGCAGTAGCAGGAAAGCCTCTAGGTGTACTAGTTCCCTTCTACACCTTTTATATGGCAATTGAAGGATTTTTAGATACTGCTATCAGCCAAGTTATTAATCAGGCTACACGTAACCCACAATTACAGACTTTTGATATTGACCTGTTAAAAACATTATTCATGGTCAAGTATATCAAAGAAATCAGCGCAAACTTGGATAACTTGACCACTTTAAGTTTAGGTCACATTGACGATAATAAAATATTACTCAAACAGCAAGTAGAAGCTGCATTAGGACGTTTAGAAAGACAGACTTTAATTCAGCGCAATGGTGATGAATATATTTTCCTCACCCATGAAGAACAAGACATTGGTAGAGAAATTAAAAATATCCAAGCTGATGCTGGTAAAGTGAGCAAAGAGATGCAAACATTGGTTTGGGACTCAATTTTTACTGACAAAGAATTAAAATATGGTCGTCATAGATATCCATTTAGTCGCCAGCTAGATGAACAGACCTCTGGACAGCAAACAAATGACTTGACTTTGCATATTGTCACCCCCTATGCAGAAAGTTACACCTCTATGCAAAATGATGATTTTTGTCTAGGAATTACGGGAGGAGGTTATGAGGTATTAGTCAGATTACAAGATGACCAATCCTTGCTTGATGACCTGAATACCTTAGTGAAAACAGATGAATATTTGCGTCTGAAAAATAGTAGTAGTTTGACTCCCAACATCCAAAGAATTTTAATGGCGCGGAGGGATCAAAATCATCAGCGGCGTGAAAATATCAAAAATACCTTAGAAGATTTAATTGCGGGTGCAGATGTATTTGCTTATGGAACTAAAGTAGAAATTCGTAACCGGGATGCAAAAAACCTATTAATAGAAGGACTAACCTATTTAGTCACGAACGTTTATCAAAAATTAGGTCATGTTGCTAGTGGGTTTGAAACCGAAGAACAAGTTACTAATGCGTTGACTCGTGATAGCGAAGAAAAAAACATTGCTGAACAAGCAGTTAATGCAGCTGCTCATAGTGAAATGCGTACTTGGTTACAGGACGAATCTCGCGCCTATCGCCAAGTTACAATTAAAGGATTAATCAATAAATTTGCTGTTCGTCCTTACGGGTGGTCACAACTGGATACCCTAGGAGTGATGGCGGAGTTGCTTAATCAAGGTGTAGTACAACTGCGACACGCACAAGGTAATGTCAATCTGCGAGAAAAAGGTTTAGTTAAAACATTACGTTCTCGTCAAGGTTTAGATACATATACAGTGCGACTAGCTGATGTCATTGACCCAACAAGTTTAAAAGTAACCAAAGATTTGGCTAGTGACTTACTAAATGGGAATATACCCAGTGACCCTCAACTATTATTTGAAAGTTACAAAAAAGCTTTATCAGCACGAAGTAAACAACTGGAAGAATGGTTAGTTCAGGTGCAGAAGCATGGTTTACCTTTTATGCAATTATTGCAGACAAATTTAGATTTGTTGGGAGAGCTATTAACTAAGGATGGTGCGGCGGATTTGTTCCGCAGTATTCGTACTAAACGGGATGAAATAGAAGAATATATTGAGGATGTGGAGAAGCTGCAATATTTCTTTACTGGACAGATTAAATTATTTCAACAAGTGCGACAGGATTTGCAGGATTTAGAACCAGAACTCCGCCATGTTACAGACCCGGAATTACTCAAGCGGGTAGAGTCTGTTAAACAGATTTTAGCAATGCCTGACCCTACGGACAAGATTCCTGAGTTGGTGATGTTGCTTAAACCTGTGAAAGAGAAAGTACAGGGAGTTTTGAGTAAACGAATTTATCAAGTGGAGACTAAGAGTAAAGAATTGCGGGAAAAGGTAAATGAGTATATCACCTCTGCACATCCAGAAGTTGCTGAGAAGTTAGATTTCAGCAGTATTACACAACAAATTGAGCAGGTTGTTAGTTCGAGTTCTCAGGTAACGAGTATTGATTCTGCGATCGCCCATGAAGCAGAGTTACAAGAAATGTTAACATCATTGCTGACTCAAGTAGACCAGCAAGCAGAGCAAATTATTCAAACTCAGTTACAAAGTCCAGGTGATAACTCCACACCAGTAGTTAAAACTAAACCCATTGTGGCGGTACAGGTGGTAAAAGTTACTACTAAATTAGTATTAGAGACCCCAGAAGATGTTAATAATTATGTAGAAGCTTTGCGCCAGGAGTTATTACATCAAATTCAGCAGAATCACAAGGTGAGACTAGAATAATTTAAGTATTTGTTACTTGCAAGGCTAAGAGGGTACTTGAAAAGTCGGTCAGGGTTGCGGTGGTTGAGCGTAGTCGAAACCACCCTCGGCGAAAAGGTCGGTGATTCTTGACAGTTCAGAATAAAAATTATCTGTTAAAATCTTGTACAACATCCTCTTAGTAACTAAAAACACAGGTTTTTAAATTATCTCAGCATTATCTCAGCTAAAACTTTAACTGTCATGAACCGCACTACTGTTAAAAACTTTGCAAATTGGGCGCGTGGTTACTTAAAGCAACAAATAACAGCGCGTGCGACTCAATTCGGTATTACCCAGAAAAAAATCATAGAACCGCAACCTGTTTCTGGGGGTTTATTGGTAGCTGGACAAATCCTTAACGCTACAGAAGCTAACCAATATCAACAGTTAAGATTACGTTTAGATGAATTACTACAACAGCAGGACAACGCCAAAACTCCAGGGGAGAAATTAGCTAAAGCTGTGGAATCATTAATTGATGAAATTGCTTACACCTGGTTTAACCGTTTAGCAGCATTGCGGTTTATGGAGGTAAACAGGTACATTGGGCGGGTGTTGAGTAGTAGTGACCCGAATTTAGTAGACCCTGATATTTTGCGGGATGCTTACTCTATTGCGGAAATGGAAGAGTTACCAGGGTTAAATTTAGCAACACTCACCCAGTGGCGTAAGCTTGCTAGTCGAGAACCTAACCCCGATGGGTATATTTATCGTCGGATGTTGTTAGCTCAGTGTGAAGCTTTATCAGCTAGTGTTCCCACGTTATTTGACAAAGAGAAAAATTATCAAGCTTTATGTTTACCTATAAATCTGCTTAATCAAGATTCAATTATACGGCGATTTGTTCAGGACATTGCTGAGGAAGATTGGCAAGATATTGAAATAGTAGGTTGGCTATATCAGTTTTATATTTCTGATCGTAAAGATGAAATAATTGGGGCAAAATCTAAGGTTGAGGCTGAAGACATCCCCGCCGCCACCCAATTATTTACCCCCCGGTGGATTGTCCAGTACATGGTAGAGAATAGCCTAGGGCGGTTGTGGTTGGAGTCTCACCCAGAGTCAAAGTTACGGGAAAAAATGCCCTATTTTTTAGAGGGTGGGAAATTGGGTGATGTTGGTGGTGAGTCATCGGTGATTAATTCTGTGGTGACAGGAGGGGAAACCAAAGAACCTTTACTTGAACTTCTTCATCAAGCTGAAAAAACTTCTTTCCCTTTACACTCTCCCAATACCTCCCCTAGTCTTCCCCAGACTCCCCAGGAGTTAACGGTAATTGACCCTGCTTGTGGTAGTGGACATATTTTAGTATATGCCTTTGACTTGTTGTTAGAAATTTATAAGGAACAGGGTTATTTAGAAAGAGATATTCCCGTACTGATTTTAACTCATAACTTATATGGTTTAGATATTGATGAGCGGGCGGTGCAGTTGGCTAGTTTTGCAGTTTTGATGAAAGCACGGGCGGTTAATTCGCGGATTTTGCGGAAACCTCCGGCTTTAAATATTATGACTGTGCGCTCTACTCGTAGTCAGGTTTTACCTCCAGTAGCTGAATTAAATCCTGAAGATTGGGAACCTTTATTAAATGCGTTTGAGGATGCGGATAGTTTAGGTAGTTTGATAACGCCACCAGATTTTGATGCTGATAAGTTGCGTAAGCAATTAGATGATCTCCAGGGGAGTAATCCTATTTTTCAGGAAAGTGTTATTCCCTTATATAATTTGATTTCTCAAGCTGAGTTGTTGAGGAATAAGTATTGGGTTGTGGTGGCTAATCCACCTTATATGGGGAGTAAAAGAATAAATGACACTTTAAAAATTTTTTTGGCAAATCATTACAAAGATGTTAAATCAGATTTATTTGCTGCATTTATTATAAGAAGCTTTGACAGTGGATTACCTCAATCTCAATTAGGTTTCGTTTCTCCTTTTGTTTGGATGTTTTTATCTTCCTATGAGAAGTTAAGAAAATTTATTATTTCCCAAAAAACAATTTACAGCTTGGTCAAACCTTCCTATACAAGTTTTTTTGATTCTGCAATTGTTCCTTTAGTAACTTTTGTTATTAAGAATAATTTTGAGAATACAAAAGGAATATATGTAGATTTAGGTTATTTAGGCTCGGCAGAATCACAGCCAATAAAGTTACTAGAAGCTATCAAAAATCCTGATTGTGGGTATCTTTATTATGCAAATGCTGCTGATTTTGCAAAGATTCCGGGAAGTGCGATCGCTTATTGGATTTCTTCTAAGGAATTAGATATTTACAGTCAAGGAAGGCTATTAGGAAATTATTCAGAACCTAAAAAGGGATTAGATACTGGTTGTAATGATAGATTTTTAAGGCTATGGTATGAGGTAAGTATTTTAAAATCTAAATTATCTAATTTCCAAATCGAAGATATAACTTATTGTGATTTTACATGGTTTCCATATAACAAAGGTGGAGAGTTCAGAAAATGGTATGGCAATAGGGAGTATATTATCAATTGGTATAATAACGGTTCAGAGATAAAAAGTCAGTTAAATAATACTAAAGGCAAGCCTACACTAAGAAATCAAGATTATTATTTTCGGGATGGATATACTTGGACAACTGTTTCATCTTCTAATTTCTCTGCAAGATATAGCCCGGCTGGTGCTTTATTCGATAATGGGGGATGTACATTATTTGCTTCATCAGAAAATCTAGATATAATGGGAAGTCTAATAAATTCCAAAGTTGCTGAAAGATGTTTAAACTTTCTTTCTCCCACTTTAAATTTTCAACCAGGAGATATTGCTAAAATACCGTATATACCCTTGAAAGATAATCACAACAAAATTATTTTAATAAATACAGCTATCAAAAATATTCAAATAAGTAAACAAGACTGGGATAACTACGAGACCTCCTGGGACTTCCAAACCCACCCATTATTACGCCACAACACTAAACACCTGAGGGAAGCCTTTGACATTTGGCAAAACCAAGCAGAAACAGCATTCCGAGAACTGCAACACCTAGAAGAAGAAAATAACCGCTACTGGATAGAAGCCTACGGACTGCAAGAAGAACTCACCCCAGAAGTACCCGACGACCAAATTACCATCCGCAGAGCCGACCTCAACAAAGATATTCGTTCCCTCATTTCCTACGCCGTCGGCTGTATGATGGGACGCTATAGCCTAGATCACCCCGGACTCATCCACGCTGGTCAACCCTTTGACCCCGGACTACACCAAACATTTACCCCCAGCAGTAATCCCATCATACCCATCACGGACCAGGCATACTTTGATAAAGATATTGTTACCCAGTTTGTGGAATTTATGCGAGTTGCATACAGTCCCGACACCCTCATGGAAAACCTCAACTTTATCGCCAAGGTTCTCACCCAGAGAAATAATGAAACCCCAATAGACCGCATCCGGCGCTACTTCCTCCAAGAGTTCATCTCTGACCACATCCAAACCTACAAAAAACGCCCCATTTACTGGTTATTCACCAGTGGTAAAAAACGAGCCTTTGGCGCTTTAGTCTACCTCCACCGCTACAACCAAGACACCCTCGCCCGTCTGCGGATGGATTACGTATTAGAATTACAAGTAAAGCTACATAACGAAATGTTCAGAGCGCAACAACAATTAGACAGCGAGATGGCCAGCACCACCACCAAGAAAGCAGCCAGTAAACGCCTTAAAGAACTACAAGACCAACAATTAGAACTAAGGGACTACCAAGCCAAACTCCAACACCTAGCAGATACACGCATTAAAATTGACCTTGATGATGGAGTGGCGTATAACTACACCCTGTTTAAGGGGTTAGTTTATGAAGGTACAGATTTAAAAATGGCAGATTTAGAAAAAGCATCAAAATGGAGAAGGTAGCAAATTCTGTCAAACCCCGTTTATTGGGATGATGAAAGCCTAAAACAATATCACCCTTTATTATAGTAAACTCCCGCGCGCTCTCTCTCCCGGCTAGAAATGAACACCAACCGTATCCAAAGCCAACTAGAAAACATCTTCCAAGATTCCGCCCGTTGGTCTCACTCACAAAGGCGGATAGTGTTTTGGTACGACCCCGACGAGCAATTTACCAGCATCTTCAACGAACTGCAAATAGAAGAAGTCGAAAAACTCCAACTTGCTGATACTCCCTTCACCGTCAAATATCGCTTACTGATTGAATACCCCAATCAAAACTTTCTGCTTTATGCTCCCTTCCCCGAACCAGAACCCCAAGAAAATTGGCTGTTAGATATCCAAAAAAGCGGTTTAACTTTTTCCGCTGACCCAGCAGCTTTAATTTATGCAGATTTAGGACTACATCAGCGACGTTTAGAAAAAACCATTCGTCAACACTCAAAATTCTTCAGCTGTAAAAACCGGGGTGAAGACCTCCAAGCAATGGCTATTTCTGCTGATAGCGATGAACGGGGATTATTTTTAGCCATGTTATCGGTTCTCGCAAATTTAAAAGTCCCTGATCCTAGTGGCTTAATTCGCCAGGTACTATTACAAGGATTATTAGAAACTGATAATCCCCTATGGTCTGAGATTGTAGAACTTGTTTCCCCACAAACCTTCTGGGATATTGTTCAAGAACACACAGGTTTTGCTTCCCCCAACCCCAGTTTAAACAAATTATGTGTATATTTACTCATTACCCATTTCGCTAAATCCTTACATGGTGAGGTTCCTGGACAGTTAGCAGACAAAGTTATCACCCCAGGACAAAGAGCTTATGCTTTTATTGACCAGTGGATGCGAGATCAACAAGATTCCCCTGGATGGCAAAAATTAAGTGGTGAAATAGCAGACCAGTTGCATATTTTTGATGTGATTGAAAATGAATCACCAGCAATTTTATATGAAGCATCCAGTTTTGAAGCTGTAGATCAGGTGTTAATTCGCGCTTGTGTGAAAACCCTGCAAACTGGTTTTACTCAAATCTCCACTCCCGGAACAGAAACACCAACAGTGGGAGTAACCCCTTGGAAAGACTGGTTAAAAGCCCGTTATACTTTGATTTGGTTTCCTGGGTATGAGAAAATTTACCAAGCCTTGGAAGCTGCGATCGCACTTTGGGAGTTACGACAGCAGTATTTAGGTGGATTTCGCCAACCTGCGCCAGCTTTATTCAAAGCTTACGCCAGTGATTTACACAAATTTGACCAAGCATATCGCCATTTTATCTTTGCTAGCGATCAAGCTCAAGGGGATATTCTCAAAGCATTAATTGAAGATATAGAAAACTTTTACACCCAATGGTTTTTAGATGAACTAGGTTCAGCTTGGTCAGATGCTCTGGGTAACAGTTGGGAACTAGGAGATATTCCGCCACAGCGGGGATTCTTTCGTAGATATGTATCACCAATTTTAGCCCGGAGCGACAGAGAAAAAGCCTTTGTAATTATTTCCGATGCTTTGCGCTACGAAGTCGCCAGGGAACTAGCAACAGTCATTAAAACAGAAGTCCGGGGCGAAACCAGCCTAGAACCGGTTTTAGGTATTTTACCCAGTGTTACCCGCTGGGGGATGGCAGCACTTTTACCAGGTTCAAAGTTAGAATTAACACCAGATAATGATGATGTATTGCGGGATGGTATGAGTACCAAAGGCACAGCAGCCAGAGAAAAGGTACTCAGCCAAAATAGCAGTGTAGCAGTAACAGTACTCAATGCTAAAGACTTGCTACATATGACTACTGACGCGGGAAGGGCAGCAGTGCAACCTTATCGCCTAATCTACATCTATGATAATATCATTGATGCCATTGGAGATCAAGCATCTAGTGAACGCCAAGTATTTTCTGCTTGTGAAGATGCCATAAAACAGTTATTGAGATTAGTCAAAAAAATTTGTAACTCCCTTAATGGTACAAATGTGATTATCACTGCTGACCACGGCTTTTTATATCAACGTCGTCCCATTCAAGAAGCAGATAAACGACCCATCCCCAGTGATGAAGCTCTCTTAGCAAGTAAACGTCGCTACTTATTAGCAACCAAACCGCTAAGTGATAGTACCCTACTGCATTTTAAGTTACCCTACACAACAGAAAATCTTTTTGCCATAGTCCCCCGTGGGTCATTACGCTTTGCTGTTCAAGGTGCAGGGTCACAATTTGTACATGGTGGTGCATCTTTACAAGAAGTTTGTGTACCCGTAATTACTTACCATCACCAACGAGCAGTTAAAAAAAATGAGGGACAACCCAGAAAAGTGGGGGTACAGGTGAGTGCTACGGTGCGCAGGGTGACAAATAATCGATTTAAATTAATATTAGTACAAACTGAAGCTGTAGAGGGCAGATGGCGATCGCGTCAAATTACAGTTGGTTTCTATGACCCTCAAACCCATACCCCGATTACAAATGTAGCTGAAGTGAATTTAACCAGCACAAGTCCTAATCCAGGCGATCGAGAAATTGACTTAAGATTGACTGTAAATACCGCTAGTCCTCCTACTAGGGCTGATTTAATTGTCAAAGATGCAGATGACCAGAGCGAATTGCTGCGAGAAACATGGATAATTAGTTTAGGTATTGCCAATGACTTCGGTGATTTTTGATAGCTGAATATCTAAGCTATGGCGATCGCAAACCCTTCTCCCCTTCCTCACAGGGGTAGGTTTTTTACATAGAGATTTATAATGGAGAAAGACAAGGTAGACAAGGAAGAGGAACAAAGAAGAATTAAAACCCATGAAGATTTAGTAATATATCAAAAAGCGTTTAATGCAGCGATGATAATTTTTGAGTTATCAAAACAGTTTCCTGCGGAAGAAAGATATTCTCTGACTGACCAAATACGTCGTTCTTCTCGTTCAGTATGTGCGAATTATGCAGAGGCATGGAGAAAAAGAAGGTATCAAGCATCATTTATAGCTAAATTAAATGATTGTGAATCGGAAGCAGCAGAAACCCAAGTGTGGCTAAAATTTGCAGTGAAATGTCAATATATTTCCGTAGAGGAAGGAAGAGATTTATATAGTACATACAATCAAGTTTTAAGCGGATTAGTAAAAATGATTAATCATCCAGAAAGTTGGTTAATGGGTAACAATTAAGTATTGTTCTCAATGGGGAATGTAGAACAATGTTGAAGAATAATACTCAATCAATTGCTTTTAATAGCTCTTAAAGGGGTATTTTTTCACGCCTTGGCATAACTTCCTTGTCTACTTTCCTTCCTTGTCTTCCAAGTCTTGCCCTCACGACAATGTAAAAAACCTACCCTTGTAAGCTCCCCCTTCTCCCCATGGACGACCTCAACCAAAAACTAAACAACATTTATCCTGGTAAGGTAGTACGGAAAGACCTGACAAAGCGCATCAAAGAAGGTGCAAATGTACCCGTCTATGTGCTGGAGTATCTATTGGGTATGTACTGTGCCACAGATGAAGAAACTACTATTGCAGAAGGCGTTACTCGTGTCAAAAATATCCTAGCTCAAAATTATGTTCGTCCTGATGAAGCGGAGCTAGTCAAATCCAAAATTAGAGAACTAGGACGTTTTACAATCATTGACCAAGTAAACGTCACACTCAACGAAAAAGATGATATTTACCAAGGTACCTTAACCAACCTCGGTATTAAAGGTGTAGTAATTGACCCAGAAACTGTGAAACTAAATTCTAAACTCCTAGGTAGTGGAATTTGGTGTATTTTACAAATGGAGTACGAAGGAGGGACAAAACCTAGTCCTTTTATTGTCGCCAGTCTCAAACCCATTCAAATGCCTAATGTAGATATGGATGAACTGTTTGCAGGTCGTCCAGCTTTTACCCGCAATGAATGGATTGACCTGTTAATCAGGTCAACCGGACTAGAACCAACTATTGTCAGCGACGAAGTAAAATGGCATTTACTCGCGCGTTTAATACCTCTTTGCGAGAACAATTATAACTCTTGTGAACTTGGCCCCCGTTCCACAGGTAAATCCCACGTTTATAAAGAAGTTTCTCCCAACAGCATCCTTGTTTCTGGC
This sequence comes from Anabaena sp. CS-542/02, assembly GCF_028331085.1. Classification (NCBI taxonomy): domain Bacteria; kingdom Bacillati; phylum Cyanobacteriota; class Cyanophyceae; order Nostocales; family Nostocaceae; genus Anabaena; species Anabaena sp. CS-542/02. Next base: position 35,292 of record NZ_JAQMTM010000099.1, on the reverse strand, counting down.
GGTAAAACCACAGTAGCCAATCTTTTTTATAATATGTCCACCCGGCGCGTGGGATTGGTCGGTTTATTTGATGTAGTGGCTTTTGATGAAGTCGCCGGTATCAGCTTTCATGACAACGATGGTGTACAAATCATGAAAGACTACATGGCTTCAGGTTCCTTTGCACGGGGTAAAGCAGAAATTACCGCTAATGCTTCTATGGTTTTTGTAGGTAATATTGATCAAAGCGTAGAATCTTTGGTAAAAACCTCTCATTTGTTGGCGCCATTTCCTGAAGCCATGATTGATACTGCTTTTTTTGACCGTTTTCACGCCTACATTCCCGGTTGGGAAATTCCCAAATTCAGCCCAGAGAATTTTACCAATCAATATGGTTTTATTGTTGATTATTTAGCAGAGTGGTTGCGGGAAATGCGGAAACGCAGTTTTGCCGATGCGATTGACCGCTACTTTCGCTTGGGTAATAACCTCAAACAACGGGACGTGCAAGCAGTACGTAAAACTGTATCAGGATTACTAAAATTACTTTTCCCCCATGGTTCATTTAGTAAACAAGATGTCCATGATGCTCTAGTATATGCACTGCGAGTGCGCCGACGGGTCAAGGAACAGTTAAAGAAAATTGGCGGTATGGAATTTTATGATGTCCATTTCAGTTACATTGACCTGGAAACAATGGATGAGCATTTTGTTTCCGTACCAGAACAGGGAGGATCTACCCTCATTAGCCAAGATATTCTTACCCCTGGTCATTTGCACTTGATCAGCACTGGAGATAGTAGTATTATCGGCGTTTTCAAACTCGAACTGCAAGCAGTACCAGGTAATGGCAAGCTGACCCGTACAGGGGTGTCCAATGCTACTAAAATCAAAGACAGTTTGCACATTGCTATGAATTACTTTAAAGCTAACGCTCAACGGGTTAGCAGTAGTATTCACCCAGGTAATTGGGATTTTTTACTACAGTTATTAGATTTACAAGGTACTGGTATCCCCCAAGAAAGCGGACTTGCACTATTTATATCTCTGTGTTCTGCTACCCTGAAACGCAGTGTACAAATACAATTAGCTATCTTTGGGGAGATGACCCTGGGTGGTACAATAACTCCAGTCAGTAACTTAGCCGGTAGCCTACAAGTAGCATTTGATGCCGGTGCTAAACGTATTCTTTTACCAATGGGTAGTGCTGTAGATATTGCTAGTGTTCCCCCTGAATTGTTTGCTAAATTTCAAACCTCTTTCTACACTGACCCAGTAGATGCAGTATTTAAAGCCTTAGCAGTTGACTAAATAGAATTGATAGACTGCGTCGCAGCGGTTAATGTGGTGTGGGTAATTGATTTTGTATTTCCTGACAGGCTTGAATGTGGTGTTCTACAAAATTCTGATCCCGCAAGATTTTATAGAGATTAACATTGTATTCTAGTAAACAGGCGTGTCCGCTGTCAGGTAACACAGCTAACTGGGTGTTAGGTAAGATATTTACTAAGCGTTCGGCTTCCTGTACAGATGGCAAAAGGCGATCGCCAGCACCAGCAATCAGCAAAACTGCTTGAGTTAGTTGGCGTAACTCAGCTTGAGTGACGTTAAATTCCTTGAGTAAAGACAATCGCCAAGTAACTGTGGCTGGGGGTACAGACCGCATGGTTTTGAGCAGTTCGTGGCGCAAATGGCGGGGAATGCGTGGTAAGGATGCTAAAAATGGCAATAACCCTAGTGTGCCAACATCATAAAAGGATTCTGGAACTAAGTAAGTTAGTTGGGATGTCCAACTTAACCAAGGGCGCAATTGAAAGGCTGATGCTGGGTTAATTAAGATAATCCGCTTAAATAATTGTGGTGCTTGGGTTGCTACTTTCATGGCCAAACAACCCCCAAATGACTCGCCACACAGATAAACTGATCTTTGTGAGCTTTTTGCTAATTCGGTCTTAATTAAGTCCAAGACGTTGTTGCTTAACTCATCCCAGGTGGTGAGGTCTTGTCTGGGGATCGCTAAACACCGGACATCAAAGCCAACTTCTAAGCCAGCGGTTTGCGATCGCAATAGTTCACCAGTTCCATCCAGTCCTGGTAAATACACAAATAACGGATACTCTAGTTGGACTCGGTTAGGAGTGAGGAAACACGGCTTTAGCTCAACTTTTGGCATTGTAAAATTTAAATTCAACTTTTTGTTGTTATGGAATTACACGGGTAAATATCCGATTTGTTCCAGATGTGATCACACTAAGAGAGTGAAGCACAATCATGCACTTGAAATTATGATAAAATGATAGCGTGGATAGTAAGACCACATTGAATATAACTGACACAGTTAAGATGAAATCAATTTATCAAAAACTGTTGAATTAGTGGTTTATTTACAGATAGACAAGTGAAATTAACAGGAAAAAAAGAGTTTCACTCCTTTGTATATCAGCATATATTGTGTTTGAGAGTTGAAATGACCATTGTAAACAGTGTTAAGTTTTAAATTGTTAATTGTGCAGTGTGAATTGCTTAAGCCTAGTTTCCTGGGTTTGTCAAAAATACCCCCTATCAAATCTCTAATGACAACCTTAAACTAGTTAAATGGTAATTTAATTGTGGCAATGCTTAGTTAGTTCATTCACAACATTTTTGGCTTGTTTGCCATGATATTTTCGTTGATGTTGTGGTGTCACCGAATAAGGGCGGCCAATCAACATAGCCACCCTATGATAGATAACCAAGGGATGTAAACCGGGTTGATTAATTAAATAAAAGTCCTGACGGCTCAAAAAAACTTTGCAGTCCCAGAGGTAAACCATAAGTATTTACTTCTGTTAGGGAAGCGGAATGACAGGTCAGCCCTTGGGCGATCGCAATTGGTAAAATTCCCAAATAAAGTAGACCACAGTCCTACATGAGCAAATCCTCTGTGAAATTCGCCTACCTTGTTGAGGCGGATAATGTCACCATTGGCCGAGTTCCTTCAGGAAAAACACCCACCATCTGCTTTGACTGGATAGCGTCGATACCGCTAGGAAATAGCCAAAAACATCCAGGGATTGCTGGGAATCATAAATAATTAATATGGTTTTTACCAAATAAAGCCTTTTTCAGGCTCATGAAGTACACACCAATTCCCTATTCCCTGTTCCCTATTCCCTGTTCCCTGTTCCCTGAAACTAAACAACTTTGTACCTCACGAGCATGGGAAATGCTATATGATTTTTACCAAATATGACATATGAGCTTGAGTTAATCTTTATATTTCAGTCTTCATATGAAGGCAGTCTTCAGGTAGATAAATTTTATGCATCAAGGTAGTTAGGTTTTTGGAGTTTAGATTTATGTAGTGACGGTGACAATCAATCTGATAGGAAAAGATAGAAAATATTACTAGTAGCTAAATAATCTTTTAGGATTCAAGGTAATGGATTTATACACATTAATAAATAATTGTTACCATTCTGAATTCACTAATATTAATTTACCGTTTGTCAAACAAGTAGTAATATTATAGGATTGCGGATATTGGTCAGTAAAAGTAAGATAGAAAAGGTTAATAATTGATTTTTTTTATTCTGTATGAATTTAGTGGATAAAACAGAAAAAACATTTGCATTGACTACACCCCTATATTATGTGAATGATGTTCCTCACGTGGGAAGTGCCTATACAACAATAGCAGCGGACGCAGTAGCCCGATTTCACAGGCTCCTAGGGGATAGGGTGCTGCTAGTTACAGGTACAGATGAACACGGCCAGAAAATTGAGCGTTCAGCAGAAAGTTTAGGAAAAGCGCCACAAGAATTTTGCGATCAAATTGTGCCTAGCTTTATCAGCTTATGGCAGTTATTAGATATTCAATATGATCGCTTTAGTCGGACTACAGATTCTCGCCATGAAGCGATAGTTAAAGAGTTTTTCCACCGAGTCTGGGAAAAAGGGGATATCTACCAAGGACAACAGAAAGGTTGGTACTGTGTATCTTGTGAAGAATTTAAGGAAGAACGGGAACTATTAGAAGGACACCGCTGCCCTATTCATACTAACAAGGAAGTGGAGTGGCGGGACGAGCAAAATTACTTTTTCCGCCTATCTAAGTATCAAAAGCAACTAGAGGAATTTTACCAGTCTCGACCAGATTTTATTCAACCCGGGAGTCGTCGTAATGAAGTCTTGAGCTTTGTTAGCCAGGGTTTACAAGACTTTTCTATTTCACGGGTCAATCTGGAATGGGGTATTCCTGTACCAGTTGATCCCAAGCATACCCTTTATGTTTGGTTTGACGCGTTGCTAGCTTATGTCACCGCACTGCTAGAAGCAAATTCAGAACCAACTTTAGCTAATGCTTTAGAAACCTGGTGGCCAATCAATTTGCACTTAATTGGTAAAGATATCCTCCGATTTCATGCAGTGTATTGGCCAGCTATGCTGATGTCAGCCGGTTTACCCTTACCAGATAAGGTGTTTGGGCATGGTTTTTTAACCAAAGATGGCCAAAAAATGGGCAAGTCTCAGGGTAACACCCTCGATCCTGTAAGGCTAGTGGAAAGCTATGGTAGTGATGCGGTTCGTTATTACTTCCTTAAGGAAATCGAATTTGGCAAAGATGGCGATTTTAATGAAGTTAGATTCATTAATGTTTTGAATGCAGATTTGGCTAATGACTTAGGTAATTTGCTGAATCGGACGTTAAACATGGTGAAGAAATACTGTACTGGCGATGGAGTGCCAATTGCAAATGAAGCCATTAATGACGAAAATCCTTTGAAATCGATTGGTTTAAGTCTAGGAGAACAGGTAAAACAAGCCTATGAGGCGCTAGCTTTCAACCAAGCCTGTGAAGCTATCCTGATGCTGGTTCGTACCAGTAACAAGTTTATTGATGAACAAGCCCCTTGGTCACTATATAAACTGGGAAAGCAGCAGGAAGTAGAAACGGTACTTTACGCAGTTCTAGAATCTGTTAGACTAGCAGCTTATCTCCTGTCCCCAATTATTCCGAATATCAGTAGCGCCATTTATCAGCAGCTGGGCTTTGGAATTGACTTTAATGATCAAATAAAAACTTCAATGCTTGCCGGTTTTGCCACCCATGCAAAATGGGGTGTACTAACCAGTACACAATCCTTGGGTAAACCCCATCCCGTGTTCAAGCGCATAGAAACTTCAAAAAACCATTAGTCCTGTTTATTTTTCGGTTTTGTTCAAGTTCTTAATTTTGTCAAAAAACTTATCGGGGCTTAATTTATTAGCTCCGAAACCTTATCATAAGCTGTTCTAGCATATCACGTTGCTAACGCGTATCAAATATAACAAGAATAATAATGAGGTATGAGAACAATGTTGAATAATCTAGAAAATGACTCAATCTTTACGCCGGAACAAGTCTTAGAAAATCGAGGTCGTGTCGCTATCTTTATTGATGGTTCCAATCTATTTTATGCTGCTTTACAACTGGGAATTGAAATTGACTACACCAAGCTACTGTGCAGATTAACTGGGGGATCTAGACTATTGCGTGCTTTCTTTTATACAGGTGTAGACAGAACCAACGAAAAGCAACAAGGGTTCTTGTTGTGGATGCGTCGGAATGGCTATCGAGTGATTGCCAAAGATTTGGTGCAGTTGCCGGACGGCTCAAAAAAAGCTAACCTGGATGTAGAAATTGCCGTAGATATGATGGCTTTAGTAGATTCTTATGATACCGCAGTATTAGTCAGCGGCGATGGGGACTTGGCATACGCAGTCAACTCAGTTAGCTATCGTGGTGTGCGTGTAGAGGTCGTCAGCTTGCGCTCAATGACCAGTGATAGTTTAATCAACGTCAGCGATCGCTATATTGATTTAGAAGCCATCAAAGAGGATATTCAAAAAAACCCGCGACAAAGCTATCCATATCGACCTCTATCCAGCATGGGGTTTCTGGAAGATATCAGGGAAAGTGATCAACACTTAGAAATCCAAGATTAATGAATTATTGCAAAGGCAGGCCAGAAAAGAGGGTAAATTGTCCTAAAACAAGGCAAAATCATCAAAATTTACCTAGATTAATTTTATCATCAAATCTGAAGGGGGTCGAAATAAAAGCCCACCTTTTTTACCTGCCTTTAACTTTTTTATTGTTACTTGGTTTAGTTGCTTGTGGTGGTAGATACCCAATAGCTGAACAAGCTAAAGATTCTGATTCATCTCCCCAAGAAAGTAATTTGACATTTTTCGATGTCACCTTAGAGCAAGCGGACGAGGTCGGAAAACCGCTTTGGAAAGTGCGAGCTAAAAAAGCGAGATACACTCAAGACAAACTTGGTGAGGCAGAAAATCCCATTGGTGAACTATACCAAGATGGCAAACCGGTTTACGAAATACAAGCAGAAAGAGCAGATATTGAACAGGATAGTCAGCGGCTATTTCTCAAGGGAAAGATAGTGGCTAGGGATCCTAAGAACGGTATTGTATTGAAAGGTAATGAATTAGAATGGTTACCTCAAGAAGATTTATTAATTGTCCGTAACCAAATCAATGGAACTCATCAACGACTAAAAGCATCGGCGCAAGAAGCACGAGTTAAAACTCGCGAACAACGTATAGAATTTTCTGGTCGCGTAGTAGCTATCTCCGTTGATCCGCAAATGCAAATGCGAACGGAAAATTTAATTTGGCAGATTCCACAAGAAATATTAATTACTGAAAGCACCATAGAAATTGACCGTTACAACAACAATCAAATTACTGACCGTGGAAAGGGAGATGCTGCGGAAATAAACTTAAAAAGCCAAATTGCCACGATCAAAAAAAACGCCCAGTTAAATTTATTAGACCCACCGACGCAAATAGCTAGTAAGTCTATGACCTGGGATATGAAAGCAGAAACAGTGAAGACCAATTCGACTGTGAGTGTTGTCCAGACTGCTGAGAATGTGACTGTAACCGCCAATAGAGGCGAAATGAAAATAGCGAATAAAATTGTGAATTTAACAGGAAATGTCAACGCTATAGGGCAACGTGGTCAGACCCTCAAATCTAATCAATTAAGTTGGTATCTCGACAAGAAATTATTAGAAGCTCAGGGAAATGTTTTTTATAATCAGATTGACCCACCAATAAATTTTACAGGTGGAACAGCCATTGGTAACCTACAAACAGAGGACATTGTAGTTAAAAGTGGGAAATCGGGTGGCAGAGTAGTAACAGAAATTATTCCTCAAGATGTTGGTACTAGTAATTAGGGAACAGGGAACAGGGAACAGGGAATGGGGAATGGGAAGGAATGGGGAACACACCGAACACGGTATGGCTAACGCCACGCTATCGCTATCGACTTCGCTCACCGACCACACAAAAAACAATCAAATCCAGTCCCCTCCCCTGACAAGGACAAGACTTGGTGGACAAGGTGGACAAGGTGACCAGGGAGAAAAACAGTACAAAGTCTGTATTCTTAGTAAGAAAAATAGCCCCTTAAAAGACCATTGCCCGTATAAAATCTTCCTTGTCCACTTTCCTTCCTTGTCTTCGGTGGTCTTGCCTTCACAGATCATATTAAAAACCTACCCTTGTAAGGAAGGGGGTGGGGTCAAACAATATTTGATACACTAATCATAACTTGACAAACATCCTCTGAGAGAATAGTTGACACCCCCACAAGAGGATCTAATAATCCTTGATTGTTTCCGTGTATCTACCCAATCAAGGATTATTAGCGGGGAACAAAATTGCGTTACGACTAGGGGTACCCAATTCAGGTAAAGAATATTTAGGAGAGTTGGGAGTAATAGTAGAGGGAATATTGGGAGATACTTCCAAGCGTTGGACAAGAGCTTGTAAAAACCGATCTTGACTAGCTCGGAAGGCTGGAATTTGTGAACCATGGTTAATAATAGCAAACCAAACCAAACCGCGATCGCGTGTAGGGAAGACTCCAGCCAAAGCACTAACCTCGCGCAAAGTACCAGTTTTCATCACAGTAGCATAAGGCATATTTCTAGCTTGCATTGTTCCCCGACGGTCAAATCCAGAGGTAGGAAACAAGTCAGCTACATTAATATTGTGGGTGGTAGCTTCCCGTTGAATTGCCATTAACATAGCACAGGCAGCCCTCGGAGAAATACGATTGTCTACTCCCAGACCTGAACCATTAATTAATTGAATTTCTGCCTCCGGGACTCCGGCAAATTTGGCAGCCTGCGATCGCATTTTCGCTGTACCCCCTAGGGATTGAGCCAACATCTCAGCCATGACATTGTTACTAAAAACATTCATTTCCTTGATAAGTTGGTGTAAAGGTAAAGAACCGCGACGCATCAATAGGGTTTCTTGGGGGTTTGGTTGGGATGCTGATTTTACAATCCCCGCAATCACAACTTGAGGTTTAGCTGTGCCCTTGGGCATGGTTGAATATATGTAATTTGCCTGACGAGTCCAACTTAAATGATTTAGGGCTTGTTTGAGCATCTGAGCGGCTAATATAGGATTTGGTTCAAAATTCATGGCAAAATTCCCCCTGATCACCAAATTTCCCGTTACCTGCTTAATACCCATTTGATTGAGACTATTACCCAGGGCGATGGCTTCTTCCCAAACAAACATGGGATCACCACCACCAGTAATCACCAAATCTCCTTGCAATACACCGTTAACTATTGGACCTGTAGAGCTGACCGAAGTTTCAAATTGGTGGTCTGGCCCCCAAGTTTTCAAAGCCACAAGTGAAGTAGCAATCTTAGTTAAAGAAGCAGCAGGTAGAGGTCTTGTACCTTGATGATTAGCCATCAAAATGGGTCCGGACTGTAACCAAATACCCTGACTCTCGGTCAAATTTTCCGGGACTAATTTCGTGGTAATTAGTTCCTGTAAATATTGCTGAACTGTGGTAGACCCTGCTGGATTAGGATCGGGAGCTAGAACTAAACCACGGCTATTGTGTAAAGCCAAAGTTTCCAAAGCTTCTGTGGGCTTAATTTGTACCCCAGCCATTTCCAGCCAAAGAGAAATTAAACCCGAACCTAATAATTCCAGCATTTTGATCCCCCTATATGTTTCCTGAGCTAATATACAAGTTTTGTGCTCATGATCAGTATTGACCAGGAATAATATCTGTCAAACCGCCCCTACTTTCTTTCTGGATGAGGTTTTTCTGCCACAGAAGGTGTACCCATCTGGTTAATTACCGCAATCATTTGATATAGGCGACCCAAATCACGTTGGTTAAAATACAACACCAGACGGGGTAATTCCTCGGTCTCATCTTGGTTTTCTGGGGGTAAAGCCTGACTTTTGACAATTTTTCCTTTCACCAGAATGTCGCTAAAGTTGGCATTTAATTTTTCCACCGCAGCATCAGATAAATCTGTTGATAGACGAATGACCAACTGTTCACCTACGTAACGGCTAGAGTGGTAAACTTGATAAAAATTGGTGATAGCATGACAAGCTACTTCCAGGTTATCTGTGACGGTGTAAAGGCTGGGGTCTTCAGGACTGACAAGACCTTTGTGCACGAGTTGTTTATCAATATATTCGCTCCAGGAGCGCCAATAATCTCCACCTGGATGATCAATTAAAACTACAGGAACCGGACCAAATTTACCGGTCTGGCTGAGGGTCATACACTCAAAAGCTTCATCTTGAGTACCAAAACCTCCAGGAAATAAGGCCACGGCATCACTTTCTTTGAGGAGAAACAGCTTGCGGGTGAAGAAATACTTAAAATGAATCAGCTTAGGATCACCCTCAATAAATGGGTTCGCCTGTTGCTCAAATGGTAACTGAATATTTAAGCCAAAGGAATTATTTCGCCCAGCGCCTTCGTTTCCTGCCTGCATGATGCCGCCACCACCGCCTGTCATGACCATAAATCCTAACTGACAAACAGCGCGAGCAAAGTCCAGGGCTATCTGATACTCCTGTGTTTCTGGGGATAGACGAGCAGAACCAAAGATAGTTATTTTGCGGACGTGTCGATAGTCATAAAATAACTGGAAACCTCGCTCCATATCTGCTAAAGCGGCCGATAAGATTTTCCAGTCCAAACGTTCAATTTCACTATCAGCTAAACGCACTATAGTAGCCAGTGCCTGCTGAATCAGTTGCCGATTTTTTAACGTTGGTAAACGGTCAAATAGTTCAGCGATGTCCGCCTGGAGACTCTCTAATGTTTCAAACGACGCAGATGAGGTCATGAGAACTTTCGTCACAATGGCATTACATTTTACCTAATTTTGCAATGCAATAGACAACTGCCTTGAGCAGTCGTGTTTCATAATTGGTGGTTGGTAAAGATTTAGTGCAACTTTTCAGCACAACAAAAAGTTTTTTCGAGACGCGAGTTTTCGCGCCTCGCATATTGATCTAAATCTAGAGCAAATGGAAGGATCAAAAGAATGTTGATCCCAATTGAGTTTCAAAGATATTTTTCCAAAGTGTTAACTAATGTAGTTTTAGGTACTGCGCCAACTACCATATCAACTTTCTGCCCACCTTTAAAAATCATTAACGTGGGGATACTGCGGATACCGTACTTACTAGCAACTTGAGGATTCTCATCAGTATTGACTTTCGCAACTTTTATTTTACCTTCAAACTGACTGGCTATTTCCTCCACTACAGGAGCTACCATGCGGCAAGGACCGCACCAGGGTGCCCAGAAGTCAACTAAAACGGGTACATCGCTGTCGAGTACTTCTTGATCAAAACTAGAATCTGTAACTTGTGCGGCTGCTGACATGCCTAAGAACCTTTGCCAATTATATTTTTGAGTTTGGTGAAAATTCTACCATAGCAAAAGCAGCAGCTTAGAGGTGAAGAATGTACATTTGCAACGAAGTTAAAGAAATTATGGATAAACATAAGGAACCGCCCGAACAGTAGTCCGGGCGGAGTGTGGTGTGAGGAGTGAACGGAAACATGCGTCTCCGCTATCTCTATTGTAGGCTACAGATTGGATTTTTCCAGGATTTTTTTAAGAGTCTGGAAAAAAATTTCTGCCAACTTTGAGTTTGGGTATGGGGTATAGGGCATGGTAGAAACTAAATAATTTATTTCTTATTAGTGATTCTCTAGTGCCTATGGGGGATTTTTTATTTACCCATGCCTAATTGTTGGGCTTTTTGGTATACTTTTCCCTCGGTTAGTAGGGAAGGAGCGATTACCACTTCTACTTGCTGCATTTCTTTGATGTTTTTGGCTCCTAATGTACCCATGCTAGTTTTCAAGGCTCCCACAAGATTATGAGTACCATCATCTAGTCCGGCAGGACCAATGAGTATTTGTTCTAGACTGCCAGTAGTACCAACGTTAATGCGCGTACCACGGGGCAATACTGGGCTAGGAGTTGCCATTCCCCAATGATAGCCCCGTCCAGGGGCTTCCGCGGCTCTCGCAAAGGGAGAACCAATCATCACACCATCAGCACCGCAGGCGATGCACTTACAAATGTCTCCACCGGTGATTAAACCGCCATCGGCAATGATGGGGATATAGTTACCAGTTTCCCGATAATAATCATCTCTGGCTGCGGCACAATCAGCGATCGCCGTTGCTTGTGGTACACCTACGCCCAAAACCCCGCGAGAGGTACAAGCCGCACCAGGTCCAATTCCTACTAATACCGCAGCCGCTCCTGCTTTCAATAAATTCAACGTGACTTCATAGGTGACGCAATTGCCCAAGGCCACCGGAATGGGCATAGAACGGCAAAATTCTGCCAAATCAAGGGTAACTATCGAATCTGGGGATAAATGCGCTGTAGAGACTACTGTAGCCTGGACAAAAAATAAATCTGCTCCGGCTTTTGCCACTACCTGACCATATTTACTGGCTGCTGCGGGAGTAGCACTCACCGCTGCTATACCACCTTGCTGTTTAATTTCCTGAATACGTTTTTCAATTAATTCCGGCTTTATCGGTTCGGCATAGAGTTCTTGCATGAGGGAAACAAATTCACTTTTCCCTACAGAGGCAATCCGATCTAAAATTGGATTTGGGTCGGCATAGCGAGTTTGGATACCTTCTAAATTGATGACTCCTAATGCTCCTAACTGTGACAAGCGTACAGCCATCTTCACATCCACTACCCCATCCATGGCACTGGCAATTATCGGGATTTCTCGTTCAATATTGCCGATAGTCCACTTAGTATCTGCCAGACTTGGATCTAGTGTTCTGTTACCAGGAACTAGAGCAATTTCATCAATTCCATAAGCTCTACGAGCTTTTTTCCCGCGCCCAAGTTGAATTTCCACGCTTTAACTTTTCTCAAATCTGTTTAAGCTAGGGTATCAAATTGTGAGGGTATTTGCAGCAGTTTTTTTTGCCAGTAATGAATATGAGGATTTACCCCAGTGTGCAACTTTTAAGCTAATTAAAGCGATTAAACTAGATTAACTTAGGAAATAGCCTGATTGTCAATACACTGTTCGGAGGCTGCTTTGTCGATTCCTTGTGACGCGATTTCTTTTTGTAAGTCTTCTTTGATGATTGACTTGTATTTTCTAAGCCCGTATAACCTGCTAGAGAAACAGTGGATGATCGACAGCATATCTTGTACGAGTTCCTGCTCTGGACTGAGCTTGCGGTCATTGAGAACCACGAGTTCGCACTCAAATTTTGTGCATAACCACCTAACCAATTCAAATCCGAATCGGACAAGTCGGTCAGGGTGGGCAACGACAATACGTTGGATATCGCCGTCGATGATTCTTTCCAGAATGGCGAGGAATTTTTTCCGTTTAAAATTGAGTCCGCTTCCAACTTCTGAAATAATTTCAGCCTCTGGATATCTTGTGCGTAAGTGTTCAAGTTGTCGTTGCAAATCATCTTGCTGGGAATGAGTCGATACTCGTCCATAGCAAATAGTTTTAATTGTCCGGGGTATTCCGCCAATTTTTTCGACTTCTTCGAGGATGAACCGCCTTTGACCTCCTGGTGTACGGATTGCTTTAAGCTTGCCTTCGTTTTCCCATCTCCTGAGACTCGATACATGGACACCAAGGATTTTAGCTGCTTCCTTGGGAGTGACATGCTGCATTAAGACCTCATTAAATCAACTACTTTTAGTCTAGCGTGATTTAGTAATATTTCCTCGTTTTAAGCAAATAGTTTACAATTAGTTACACCTCAGCGGAAATTTCAATTTTCTGTTTTTACTCATTGCTCTGCTTCCCAGATTGAGAGAGGACTTAAGTCCCCTCTCCGAGCTAGGATATGATGACTGCTGCGCCTGTCATAAAATATTTTATACTAAGTAAGCTTTCCCAACTATTGTTAACCAATTTCTTTGTTGGTCTGGCTATAAGTTTGTGTTGTCTTGTTAGATAAGTAAACATTACTGTCTGTGTCCTTAATTACTTGATTTTCAGTACGGACTAGTTGGCTAAATTGCCCGATTAATTCCCCTAACTTCCCTTCGTCAAGCAAGGTATTAATTAAGGAAAGCCCACTGGTAGAAAGAAGTAATTTGTTAATATCTTGACTGCTATTTGTACCGTTAGCACCAGGGAATGAGTAAATACGAGTATCTCCTAAAACTCCAGGTTGAGGTGCTAATGCGGTAATAATTTCCGGGAGTTTATCGGCTAATTCGGGCCAAATAGTAGTGAGAATTTTAGCAGATAGGTTAGCGTTACTGATGGTATTTTCGGCGGCAATTTTCACTTTTAGGGCTTCTGCTTCTGCTAAAACTTTATCGCGGTTAGCTGCGGCGAGGATCCGAATTGACTCAGCTTCTAATTCTGCTGCTTCTTGGGCAATTTCTGCTTGGCGACGACGGCGGAAAGCATCTATTTCTATGATATTGCGATCGCTAATACTCAGCTGTTGGGCAGTCTTTTCGGCTGCAATAGTTGACAAGCGTTTGTCACGTTCGGCTTTTTCAATTTCCCCGGCTGTATTTACTGATTCTTCCGCTTTGGCTTGTTCTGCCTACGCCATAAAGCTTTCACGTTTTTTGGACGCAATGGCGATCGCAACGTCTTCTTGGGCAATGCGTGTTAATCTTTCTGACTCAACTATTTCTACTTGTGCTTTGAGTCTGCCTGATTCTACCTTTTGTTGACGGTCAATTTCGGCAATTTCGGCTTCTTGTTTTTGCAGGGATTGGGTCACCTTTAACTGTTTGTTTCGTTCTTCCAGAGCAATCTCAGCTTCTATTTGGGTTTGCTGTAAAGCTAATTTTTTGCGAATTTCTTCTTCTGCAACTAATTTATCTTGAATAATTTTAGTTCTTTGTATAGCGGCGGCTTCTTTATCTTTTGCTTCTTGAATTTCCCGTTCTCGCTGTGCCTTCAGTGCCTCTACTTGGAGTTTTTGGGATAGTTTTGCACTTTCTTTTTCCTGGGCAATTTGTAGCGATCGCTTTTCAGCATCCAGTTCTTTTTGTTCAATTGCTACTTGGGTTGTTAACTCAACTTCCCGTTTTTGTTCAATGGAACGCTGAATAATTTCCGTTCTTAAACGCACACCTTGGGCATCAAAAAAGTTATCTGGGTCATAGGTAACACTTTCTAATATTTCCGAAATTGCAATATTATTGAGGGTTAAACCCACTTTTTTTAGATCTGGTCCTACTAAGTTCAAGACTTCTTGAGCAAAACCCAATTTATCTGAATCTATTTCTGCAATATCCTTGGTTTTAGCTGCTGCTCTAATGGCATCATCAGCACGTTTTTCTAGGGCGTTCTTTATATCTTCCCCAGTAATTTTGTTACCATTCTGAGATAATCTCGCAGCTGCTTTTAAGACATCTTCTTCAGAGGCATTAATACACACATAAAATGTGACTCTAATATCTGCTCTCAGATAGTCTTTAGTACGCACGGCTAGTTTTCCAGTACGTTCTACATCAATAGAAATTTCTCGCAGGGGGACGCGAGTCAGTTGGTGGAATCCTGGTAAAACAATACAACCGCCATAAAGAATTACCGATTTCTTTTTTGTAAACAGTCCCCCAGTTCTGACGAAAGCCTCATTATTGGGTGTGACTACATAAACTCTTGTGTAAGCATACAAACTCAATAAAAGTAATAGGATGAAAGCCCCAATTACTCCTGGTAATACCAATGAACTATGGATTTGAGCGATAGTAGATTGAGTTCTCACTGGGATAGTTTGAACGAGATATCCTGTTTCCTGCTGTTTTGGTTGTAAGGTTTGATGTGTGTTTACAGTTGGCAATGACTGGATAAAAGTTAACCAAAATAACATAATTATGATCCCTATTTGTTTAATTTTTATCTCGGTTGATGGAGTTGGCTAGCCAAAGTTCTTCATCACGACTCTTGTGGGCAATCACAACATAATTTTGCTGATTGATTTCAATGACAATTACTGTTTCTCCACGTTTGGGCGACACAGTTGCCCATTTTGGTAAAACCGCACTAATTGTCAAAAAATTTGATTTTCCATCTAGTATGTCTATTTGCCCGATTTTACCTTCCTGTTCACTAGGAATGTAAAAGGAAGTAACCGTACCCAGACAACCAATCAATCGCTCTTTACTAGTATCTTCACCAAATTCAGCGAATATTTTCCCAATTACTTGTGCTATTAATCTCCCCAGTAATAAGCTGATAATTAGCGAAATTAATAATACAGTTCCACTAATAAACCCACTTAAATTACCTTTACTTAGGCTAATCGCCCAACTGTTTAATATCAGCCCTAAAATACCCCACAAACTCAAATCTGTTGCTAGTAACAATATGAGTGGAGCTTTGCCAATGCCTGTCCATCCTAGTAATTGATCAAGGTTGACTTGGATATCGATATCGTCATCATATTCTACATCTCCATCTCCCCCAATGGAAATGATCAGAAATACAAACAGCAATATTCCCATGCCTAGGAATATCCAATAGGGTAAATTGGCAGGGTTAAATAGCATAAGATTTTGTCGATATACTATGCTGACTAGCTTCTGTGATACCTGTATACAGTTGGCATTAATTGAAATTGATAGTTTTCACATCAGAATATTAGACTATGATTTTGGCTATTTTTTTTCTTTGTACACAAGAATATATTTTTTAATATTTTGTATGAAACTTCTTGAAATATTTAACTAATTTTAAAATCCGTTGCCCGAATAATATTGAGTTGGTTGGGCAGATTTGAGAAACTCTTGTATTTAAATGCCAACTTGACCCTGTTTCAGGCTAGAATTGAAGATAGTTAGCATATATCTGCATAAGAGTCAAGAGGTAGTAATACAGTGGTCTCATGACCCAGTAATTTTTTCTCCTTGAAGAGTGAGTCCTATAGCAGCCACAATTGTTACAATTCTTTTAGATTAGATATTGAAGCCTTGATCCAGTCTGAAACCTTAGAACTACTCGAATGGCATCGCCTCTGTCAGCATCTTTCCACATTTGCGGCTACTAAACTAGGGGCGATCGCATCACTGCATCTGAAAATACCTGCATCTCAAGCAGAAAGTGAGCAATTACTTGCCCAGACTAAAGAAGTTTACCAACTGGAGAATCGAATGACAACGGGATTGTCATTTGAGGGTGTTCAAGATATTGGCGATTCTTTAGAACGGGCAGAACTTAGCGGTATTTTAGCAGGGGACGAACTGCTAGCGATCGCTACGACCTTGGCAGGGGCGAGAAATTTACGCCGCGTAATTGATAATCAAGAAGATTTGACCGTACTCACAGAGTTAGTTGCTGATTTACGGACTTATCCCGAACTAGAGCAGGAAATACACCGATGTATTGATGAACGAGGCCAAGTAACCGACCGTGCTAGCCAAAAACTGGGGGAAATCCGTACAGAAGTACGTAAATTACGCGCTCAAATTACTCAAAAATTGCAAAATATATTACATGCAAAATCGAGCGCAGTTCAAGAACAAATCATTACCCAAAGAGGCGATCACTTTGTTATACCCGTAAAAGCACCCCAAAAGGATGCGATACCGGGTATTGTACATGATACTTCTACCAGTGGAGCTACTCTTTATATAGAACCTAATTCTATAGTGCCTTTGGGTAACCAACTGCGACAGACTCTCAGAAGAGAGCAAGTTGAAGAAGAAGCCATTCGTCGGATGCTGACACAGCAAGTCGCAGCAGTCAAAGTAGATTTGGAACGGTTGTTAGCAATTGTGACTACATTGGATTTAGCAACCGCCAGGGCTAGGTACAGTTTTTGGTTAGGAGCTAATCCTCCCAGATTTATTAACCGTGAGGACAATGAAGTCATTACCCTAAGGCAATTACACCATCCTCTGTTAGTGTGGCAACAGCAGCATGAACATGGTCAAGCGGTGGTTCCAGTGGATTTATTAATTAGTCCCCATATTCGGGTAGTAACGATTACTGGACCAAATACCGGTGGTAAAACAGTCACTTTAAAAACCCTGGCCTTAGCAGCATTAATGGCGAAGGTAGGGTTATTTGTTCCCGCCCGCGAACCAGTAGAAATACCTTGGTTTGAGCAGGTATTAGCTGATATTGGCGACGAACAATCATTACAGCAAAGTTTATCGACATTTTCTGGACATATTCGCCGGATTAGTCGGATTTTGAATGCTTTGAGTCTTGGGGAACAGGCAGATATCAATACCCAATCCCTCGTCCTTCTGGATGAAGTGGGGGCGGGAACTGATCCAGCAGAAGGTAGTGCTTTAGCGATCGCTTTACTACAATATTTAGCTAATCATGCCCAGCTAACAATGGCCACAACTCACTTTGGTGAATTAAAAGCGCTCAAGTATGATGATCAGCGATTTGAAAATGCGTCTGTAGAATTTGATGAAAGCACACTTTCGCCTACCTACCGTTTATTGTGGGGGATTCCTGGACGTTCTAACGCCTTAGCAATTGCTCTGCGTTTAGGTTTAAAACCAGAGGTGGTAGAACAGGCAAAAACTCAAGTGGGAGGAGCTACCGACGAAATTAATCAGGTCATTGCTGGGTTAGAAGCACAACGCCGCAGCCAAGAAACTAAAGCTGCGGAAGCTCAAAGTTTGTTGCAGCAAGCGGAACGTTTATATAAGGAAGTGTCGGCAAAATCTCAAGCTTTGCAGGAACGGGAAAAAGCTTTGCGGATTGATCAGGAAGTAGCAGTACAACAAGCCATCGCCCAGGCTAAAGGTGAAATTGCCCAAGTTATTCGCCGGTTGCAAAAAGGTACACCTAAAGCCCAAGATGCTCAACAAGCAACGGATGCATTACATCAAATTGCCCAACAATATCAGCCACAAGCATCTCTAAAACCAAAAGTTGGGTTTAAACCCAAAGTGGGCGATCGCGTGCGGATTTCCCAGTTTGGACAAACAGCGGAAGTTTTAACTGCTCCCGATGAGGATGGTGAGTTCAGCGTTCGCTTTGGGATGATGAAGATGACGGTTAAGCTCGAAGATATCGAATCTTTGGATGGTCAAAAAGCTGAACCAGTAGTTAAACAGAAGCCCGCCGTAGTTCCTCAGCCGGAAAAACCCGCCCCAGCTATTCGCACGTCTCGAAATACAGTGGATTTGCGTGGTAAACGGGTAGCAGATGCGGAAATTATCTTAGATCAGGCAATTTCTGAAGCTACAGGGCCAATCTGGATTATTCACGGACATGGTACCGGTAAGTTACGGCAAGGAGTTCACGCCTTTTTGCATCAGCACTCCAGAGTTAGCCACCACCAACCGGCAGAACAAGTAGATGGTGGTAGTGGTGTCACCATTGCTCATATTAAATAAATAGGCAATAAATATCATGGGTGCGGGCAAGTAAATTTTTAATATCTAGTTATTAGTTGCTTTTATATAAATTAGCAATTAGCAATTAGATATTAACTAAATTCAGCAATGTTTATTTATACATGAATAAGGAAGCATTTAATTTATCAATAACTTCATGTTTTTTGTCAAGTAAATTGGTGGAAAATTGATTTTCCTCTAGTAAAGTAAGACAAAGACTATTGCTGTTGACTAAATGAGCAAAGCGATGGGAAACCAACCTTAATATTTAAGGGTCTGGTTTCAAAATGGGTAACAGCAACAGACCCTACAGACTGATCACCTATGCTAAACGTTATGCACTCGGCCGCCGATTCAGCCACACCAAATCCTCAGTGGGACGATTTAATTAAGCTTCCAGCCTCAAACACAGTTCAGTGGGAGAATATCAAGACCCAGTTAGACTTGGTGCTGTTAGCGCTAGAAACTTTCACTGGTATTGGTTCCGAAGCTATGCTGTCTGCGGCAATTAACCTGAATTTAGAGTCAAGAGTGCCAGACCGGGTAGCTTTATGGCGATTGCGTCAGTCTAATCCCCTACGCAAGGGACAAGGTGGACGAAAAAAGCTAGATGTAGAAGAAGCTCGAGCAATTGTTCTCATTACCTGCTACCTCGCCAAACAGCACCAGGAATTAATTCGCCGTGCTGTTGGTCTACTGGAAAAAATGGCGGAAAAGAATCGGGAGCAGCGGCTCGCCCCACTTCGCTATCATCAGGCTGCTTTACTTGGAGATTATATCGATGCCTTCTGTAATACCTACCAAGAACGGATGGAAGAAGACGACCAAATAACCACGGATCTACTCACAAACTTAGCACTAAAACTGCTTGTAGATTTACTGTTTTATAGTGCGCCTGGTGGACACCGCCGTCTCTGGCTAGCACTAATAGAGAGTTCTAATTTTAGATAATCGTCTCCTTCGTCGTTTCTGCTATGCCACCATTTAATTCTGTCATTAGACGCTACGCACGCCCTAATTGTACCCTAGAAATATGGGCACAAAGTTCGCCGTTGTCCCATTTAATGGGAAAAACTGTGATCAAGCAGCTAACCTTTGAGCTATATTTTGAGGATGCCCAAGGACTAGAAGCAGGTAAAATCCTCATTAGGGGCGATCGCGATCAACTAGAAATTTTGTGTGATGTTGTCACCAACTATGTACAAAAATTTCTACAGCAACCCCCAAATAACTTTTGGCTGAGTCTTTGTGAACCTCAGGATTCCAGTAAAGTATCTCATGATTCAGAGTTCACAGATTTTGACCAGACTCCACTACCCAGCGCTCAAACCTCGAAATCTTTTATCTACCAAACATCTCAGAGCAAAATCTACTTAGAAGCAGACAATGATGTAACTCATAATCTATTTCTTGGTTCTCTTGCTAACTCAACATCTGGCTCTGTAATTATATTGAGTTTGCTGCAACTTTTCGATTTAGCAACTGCTTTAGATGAGTATTCTGCTGATGTTATGGCCTTACCAAATTTAAATAACAATAATAAACTTTTGCGATTACCAGCTTGGTCTCCCATTGCCGCAGTCATGGTTTTAGGTGTAGGACTTTTACCACTGACTTGGAACTTTGTCAATAATAGGCAAAATCAAACACAGATAGCGAAAACTGCTGTAAAACCGTCTGTGGATGTTCCCACACAGCAACCCGAAGTTACGCCCCCAGGTAATTTGACCTCTCCACAAACCTTAGCCTCGAACTCTCAAATTCCCACTGGCACTTTCCCGGAACTGCCCCTAAAGCCATCTAAT
Organism: Anabaena sp. CS-542/02; assembly: GCF_028331085.1. Lineage (NCBI taxonomy): Bacteria > Bacillati > Cyanobacteriota > Cyanophyceae > Nostocales > Nostocaceae > Anabaena > Anabaena sp. CS-542/02. The sequence goes on along the minus strand of NZ_JAQMTM010000099.1, from coordinate 14,823 downwards.
TCTAGCATCCTGACTAATCCCTCTTCATCTCTCCCATCTGGGCAGGATCCAGTGTTTCTATCTCAGCCGTTCGCGCAGCGTAGCCTCTCTTCTGGATATACATTACCCAGTATCTCATCAGTTCCCTTGTCTGTTTCCACTAATCCCCAGCCAAATCAGAGTTCTTTGCCATCTTCACCGGTCAATCTACAGCAAAGGGAAAACACAATCAATGGCTCTAGAAATATTCCTACTCAGTCAAATAATAATAATTCATTAGTTGGTAGGTCAACGAGTCAACCGGTAACTCGGACATCGGAAACTTTGGCCGCCGGTAGTCAGTTATTTGATATCCCTCAAGTAGCAGAAGCTCGAGAAATATTTACAAAGCGCTGGCAGCCACCTAGTGGATTTACACAAACACTAGAGTACAGCTTAATGGTTAATGATAATGGTAGCATTGACAAGATTTATCCCATAAATCAGGCTGCGAGAATATTCATTGAGGATGTGGGGATGCCTGAAATTGGTAAACCCTTTGTCTCTGCCAATAAAAATGGAGAAATTATCAGAATTCGAGTCCTTCTCAGCCCTGATGGCAAAGTTCAAACATTTGCAGAAAATGAATAATAAATAAGCAGATACCCGACTTCTTGAAGAACTCGGGTATCTTATAGAGGTTTTCTGATGACAAATTATTAAGAGTTCTTTGGGGGTTTTAACTTTTGTTTTTTACGCCGCCGTTGACTAGTAGATACAGCCTGTTCCACTGGATACCCGGCAATAGGTATTACCTGATATTTCCGCTCTTCTTCTAACTTTTTCAGTTCAGTGTAATCAACCCAATGGATGCAATCAACTGGACAAGTATCAATTGCCTCCTGAATGACTTCCTCTGAATCAGCATCTTGACGAATCACGCGCGATCGCCCATAATCCGCTTCAATATAGAAGGTGTTACGGGCAACATGAGCGCAGTGTAAGCAGCCAATGCAGGTGATTTCGTCTACGTAAACACCCTTTTGACGCTGAAAACCACCCAATTCCGGCTCTAAACCAGAGCGTTCTGGCTCATCCCGTAAGAAACCGCCTAACTCTGGTTCTGCACCGGAACGGTTGTTTTCTTCTTCTGACTGCGACGGCAGAAAATCAGCCATTACGCACTCCAGCGTTGTACTACTAAGCGAATTGAGCCATCTGGATTTTTTTGTTGTTCTGCAACTTCAAAGCCTACACGAGCTGTTTCTTTCACCACTGTTTGGTAAGCATAGCGTTGGGTTACTTGGCGTAAGAACCCATCCACAGATAAGCCTTGTTGCCAATATTGCAAGTCAGCCACCAATTCATATTCTTTGCCATTCCATCTAAAGCCGATGTCATAGCCATTTTCCTGCTCAATAGTGACTTCCGCAGGATGGGTTTGACCGCGATAGCCACGGACTTCCCGGTGTCCGGGTTTCCAGTCTATGCCCAATTCAGTGAGTGCATCTTTTAAAGAGTCCAGGTTACGGATTTGAGTCTTAATTTGGCTAAAATGTGACATGGCAGTGATTAATAAATGAGACTAAACTGTGAGGAAAAACTTACCAATCGCTGTATGTGGCTTGGGTATTAGCCACTGTGGATTGTTGCAACTGAGTCGCAAAAAATTCTGAGGTTGGCTCATGACTAAGTACTTGTCCTAGCTGTGCTTCTATTGCTGCTGTGACCTCAGCGCATGAATTGCCGATAATGCCAGTGACTTTTTCTTGTACCCGACCGTCTGGATAGATGATGAACTCTAATGTCTCCATACTTTTGGCCAACCATGATACGACTTTTGAACTTGACCGCCTGAGCAGCCGGCTAAAAATATAGCCCTGGGAACATTATTATTTAGATACAAACTTGGCATTTGCTAACTAATGTTCCATCTCTCAAAATATATATCTCAGAATCTTTACAAAATTTATTATTATTATAAGCACATACATCACTTATTAGTTAGTTTCTCTTAACCTCACTAATTAGTCAAGCTCACGATTGCTGTGAAAAAATGGGTAATAAAAACCCTGAAAGCCACCTATAGCAGTAGTTTAGGTCTTTTTATGCTTCACAAAAATATACTTTTTATTGAAAAAGTTTATCATTACCATTGAATATATATTATTCTGTCCATAGATAACTTCAATGTGTGTGCTTTTACCCAGTGGCATTATTTAATATCTGCGCTTTGGGATACAATGCGATCACTTGATAGTACATATGTATTAAACGCTCTAGTTACTGCTTTTTAGCAAAGCTAATAATAACAAATACCTATTAAATATTTTGGCACAGAGGTAAGTTAAATAATAAACATCCCTGTCTTGGTATCCAAGGTCAAATCAGCAAAATATTCTCATAAAAAAAGCATTATTCAGCTAACGAAACCAGGATAATGGAGCATAATTAACCTTTATAGCCATCAGCTAACACGGTAAATTCACTATGAATACACAACTAACCAAGCAACCTATCCGCGTCGGAGTTCTGGGTTTTGGTGGACTGGGACAAGCAGCCGCAAAACTTCTCTCCAGCAAAGGGGAAATGATCTTAGTCGCAGCAGGGGACCAAAAAGGCTACGCTTACTCTACAGAAGGTTTAAATACTCAACAATGTATTCAAACTTACCAGTCTCAAGGTTCTGTGGGTTATTTAGAACCATTTGGGACATTAAGCAATAGCAGCATTCAAGATTTAATTGCGACTCATCAGCCTGTAGATGGTTACTTTCTCGCCTTACCCAACCTCCCTAACGATTTCATCCCCTCAGTAGCCCAAGAGTTTATCAAATCTGGTTGGCGGGGTGTGTTAGTGGATGCTATTAAACGCACCAGCGCAGTAGAACAACTTTTGTCAATGAAAGCAGAACTACAAGCAGCCGGAATCACTTATATGTCTGGATGTGGTGCTACACCTGGATTATTAACGGCGGCGGCGGCTTTAGCAGCCCAAAGCTACGCCGAAATTCACAAGGTAGAAATTACCTTTGGTGTCGGTATTGCTAACTGGGAAGCTTATCGGGCTACAGTTCGGGAGGACATTGGCCATATGCCTGGTTATACTGTAGAAAAGGCTAGGGCAATGACTGACGCACAAGTAGAAGCCCTACTAGATAAAACCAATGGCGTGTTGACTTTAGAGAATATGGAACACGCTGATGATGTGATGTTAGAATTTGCCGGCATTTGTTCGCGCGATCGCGTTACAGTTGGTGGTATAGTTGACACTCGCAATCCTAAAAAACCTCTCAGCACCAACGTTAAAGTTACAGGACGTACCTTTGAAGGTAAGATTTCCACCCATACCTTTACCTTAGGAGATGAAACCAGTATGGCGGCGAATGTTTGTGGTCCGGCCTTCGGTTATCTTAAAGCTGGTAAACAATTACACGATCGCGGTATTTATGGGATTTTCACCGCAGCTGAAATTATGCCCCAATTTGTGAAATAAGCTGCTAGGGGCTAGCCTCTAGCCCCTTCTGATATTTGTCCTCAGTTTGTGGGTGAAAATTCTAAGCGATACCGATAGAGGGCCACTGGATGAGAAGCCGCTCTAAAGTAATTTGGGTCTTGGGGTGAAAGATAAACAGCAGTTACTTGATCTGCGACGACGGTAGGATATGATGTAGCCAGTTTATTATAAGCTGTAGTTGATTCTACGGTATTGAAATATGGACGCGAATCACCTTTAAATAGTTGTTGAAAAACTTCCGATGTAATAAAATTACTATCTGAGGTGGTTTCTGTAGCGCGGGCGCTAATGATAGAAACTAATTGGCGATCGCAAACTTTAGCCGTCAAGCATTCCCCACGTAAACGGGTAATTTGGCGATTAGGTGAATCTGGGTCTATTTTCACTGATAAAACCGCTTCTTCACCTAAATAAGCCTTGGCCAAATTTAAACTATTAAATTTTCTATCTGCTACTACAACTGATGATTGATCGGCAATTTTCGGAATCAATTTTAACCCACTGTTAGGGGGTTTTTGTCTAATAAAACGCACGACAAAACTCACAGGTTGATTTAGTTGTTCGCGATTAGATTCAAATCCCGGGGTGACTATATCCGGTGCTAAAGGTGCAACCAAATCTACTAATGTACTTGTCACCTTCCATGAACCAGCCATCCAATCAGGATAAACCAAATCTCCTTGAGCAGTTTCCACAGATGTTATCTGTTCCCACTGGGGAAAATTTGCCAGGCGTTGAGACAATTCTCCAGCTGCTGCTGTACCATTGCATCCGAGTAGGCAGAAAATAACTAAGCTAAAAGTGCAAATCGCCCTGAGACTCAGCATGAATTTTATGGGATTTTGAAAGTGGTGATATTTTGATTGCTGTATAACTCAGAATGAATTAACCACAGATATAGACACCTTGGCGGGTATGGCTATAGGGTACACAGATGTTTTTGTAGGTTAGCATTTACATCGGTAGAGGTTGCCAAACTTCCCCATATTGTTGCTGTAAACTTTGCCAAGCCTCAACTTGTCCGGGTTCATATTCTCCGGGTTTACCCCATTGCAAAAATAAACTTAAAGCAACTTCCTGCTTGTCGTCTAAAAATCGAATTGCATAAGTGGTAAAGTTACCTCTTTTTGCTTCACCTATTTCAAATTTCACTTGGGTAATTTTATCCATATTCAAGTGAAACTCAAATCCTTCAGTATGCATATTCGCATACTTACCTTTAGGTAATTCAGCATAAAATAGCTTTTCTATTTTACCGCGAGCCTCCAATACAGCAGAACTGCTAGTAACAATAATGCGTAAAGTACCTAACTTTTCACAAACTTCTAAAAAATCTTTTAAATCTTTATTCATCATTGTTCCTTACCTTTCGTATTTTTCATAAGCAGCGACAATGCGTTGAACCAAGGGATGGCGGACAACATCTTTTTGAGTGAATTCACAAAAGCCAATACCTTCAACATTTTTGAGAACTTGTAAGGCTACAGCTAGTCCTGATTTTTGGTTCAGGGGTAAATCTGTTTGTGTAGTGTCACCTGTAATTACCATCCGAGAGCGGAAACCCAAACGAGTCAACACCATTTTCATTTGGGCGGGTGTAGTATTTTGGGCTTCATCGACAATTACAAAAGCATGGTTGAGGGTGCGTCCTCGCATATAAGCAAGGGGAGCAACTTCAATGACACCACGTTCCATTAAACTGGGGACTTTTTCTTGATCAATAAATTCATAGATAGCATCGTAAAGGGGGCGAAGATAGGGATTAACTTTTTGCTGTAAATCTCCCGGTAGAAAGCCCAGTTTTTCCCCTGCTTCCACAGCCGGACGGGTTAAAATTAACTTTTCCACCTGGTTATTCAGGAGTGCTTGCACAGCAACGACAACAGCCAGATAAGTTTTACCTGTTCCCGCAGGCCCAATGCAGAATGTTAAGTCATGCTTACGGATATCTTGAATGTATTCGCGTTGGCGAAAGGTTTTGGCACGAATTTCTTCACCGCGACGAGTTTTAGCTAAAACATCTCGCTGTAATTCTTGCAGTTCTCCTTGGCGATGATTATCTAGGGCTTGATGGGCTGTTAAAATATCGGCACTGGAGATAGTGTTGCCCTTAATCCAGATTTCTTCAAGCGATCGCACCAATTGAGCCGCCAGATGAACTTGCGCCTCCGTACCACCAATATGTAGTTCTTGCCCACGCAACACCAAATTAGCCCCTGTTTGCCGGGATAAGAGTTTGAGATTTTCCTCTCTATCACCGCCAAGAGCGATCGCACTGGGAATATTAGGCAGCTGAATGATTAAGGCATCTGCCATAAGTATGTATTGCTTAATTTATGCGGTTCGTTTTTTGACAACTAAAGTAATTTTAAATTGAGAACTTTTGATAAAAAAACGGAATATCTGAGCGGGATTAAACCAACGCTCAGACTTTCTCTTAGTTAACTAGTGAGTTCTTGGTTTGACAACTGGTCTGGGTATATTTACATTTGTGTCTCGTGTTTTAGGTTCTGACGATTGCTGTCCGCGCACTGCCGAAGGCGATCGCTCTTGCTGGTCGTCCTCAGAAGACATTCCATCTCGACCTAAACCATTGCTGCCGTACATATCCAGGTAGACTGATTGTCCAGCAACTTCCGCCGCCGCCGCAATCACCGTTCTCATTGCCTGAATATTGCGTCCTCCTCGACCAAACACTTTACCCTTATCTTTGCTATCAAAGGCAATGCGAATCCAAACCCGTTTAAGCCCGTGAGCAGTCTCACAATCAATACTTAAACTTTCTGGAGATTCTAAAAATGGCTGCATCAAAAACCTAACTAGCCCAACATAATTGGGACTAGCATTGAGAGATTTAATTCCGGAGTTAAGATGCGGTTGTGGCACTGACCTGTTCAAAAACATTGGCTTTTACTAAAATGCTACGGACGGTATCAGTGGGTTGGGCGCCTTGTTGGAGTCGCTTGACGATACCGGGAACATCTAGTCGCACTTCATCAGTTCTGGGGTTGTAGAATCCCAGTTCTTCCAGGGGACGGCCATCACGGCGAGCAAGGCTGTTAATGGCAATAATGCGGTAACTTGCTTCCCGCTTTTTGCCGTATCGCTTCAAGCGCAATTTAATCATGGTTGAGGAACAATTCTCCTAATCGTATTGGTTGGTACTAAAATGACAATTTTAGCACTTGCCTAGCATTAGCTGCTAGGAATCATGAACGGTGGAAAAATTCTAAAGATTGCCGAAGCCCTTCTTCTTTTTATCTTTGTTCTTTTTCTTTTTCGTGGTAGCACCGCTATTATAACCCCGCCATCCAGGAGCCGAGGGAGGATTAGCACCACCGGCAAAAAGATTGCCCATACCGCCGCCGCCAAACATTCCTGGCATTCCCGCCGGCATTCGACCTTGACCCATTTGCTGCATCAGACTGCGCATTTTTTGGAAATCAGCCACTAATTTACTCACATCTGGCTCTCTATAACCAGATCCCTGAGCGATGCGCCGCCGCCGACTCGGAGAACTCGCCAATAAATCCGGGTCTTGGCGTTCTTGGCGGGTCATGGAGTTAATCATGGACTCGCAGCGCTTGAGCTGGGTTTCTCCCTCCTTAAGTTTGTCATCGGAAATCTTGTTCATACCGGGAATCATCTTCATGATCCCGCCTAATGAACCCATATTTTTCAACAAACGCAACTGCTTGAGGAAGTCATTAAAGTCAAACTTTGCTGAAAGGATTTTATCCTGCATTTTTTCAGCATCGGCCAGATCAAATTCTTCCTGAGCTTTTTCTACCAGAGAAAGAACATCACCCATGCCCAGAATCCGGGAAGCCATGCGGTCAGGATAAAAGGGTTGTAGCGCCTCCACCTTCTCACCTATACCCACGAACTTAATGGGCGCTCCCGAAATTTGTCGGACTGACAGCGCCGCACCACCACGGCTATCACCATCTAATTTGGTCAGAATCGCCCCTGTAATGCCGATTTGTTCGTGAAAGGTGCGGGTGAGATTTGCTGCCTCTTGACCAGTCATAGCGTCTACAACTAGCAAGGTTTCATGAGGTTGAACAGTAGCTTTGATGCGGGCTAGTTCCCCCATCATATCCTCATCAATTTGCAGACGACCAGCAGTATCAATAATTACTGTGTTCACACCCTCCGCCTTGGCACGTTCCACACCTTGGCGGGCTATTTCTACCGGGTCTGCATCACTTCCCATCTCAAAAACTGGGACGTTAATTTGCTTACCCAAGGTCAGTAGCTGGTCAATAGCGGCTGGGCGGTATACATCTGTGGCTACCAATAAACAGGTACGCTCTAATTTCCGTAAATGTAAGGCTAACTTAGCAGTAGCTGTGGTTTTACCAGTACCTTGTAACCCAGCCATTAACACAATTGTTGGCTTCTCCTCAGTTTCAGCCAGGGGAACATTTTCCTCCCCCATGACCCGCACCAATTCATCGTGAACAATTTTGATAAATTGCTGGTCAGGTCGCACACCAGCGAGCACCTCGGCTCCCTGTGCTTTGGTTTCGACTTCGCCAATAAAATCTTTAACTACCTGGAGATTGACATCTGCTTCCAACAAGGCGCGGCGTACTTCCCGCAAAGCATCTTGAATATTGGATGGAGATATTTTGTCCTGTCCCCGTAGCTTCTTCCAGGCACTTTCTAAACGTTCAGATAAAGCATCAAACATAATGTCATTACAGGTAATTCGCCAATGGGTAAGCTTAAACCGCCCAGGTTAAAACTTTCTGGGGCGATTTAGAATTTACGGTCAAGTTGTCGCGTGCTATTTACAGCTTAGTAGTTTTTATCCCGACTTGAGCAATTCACTTTCCCCTGCCGTAGCTTGCCTAGGAAGATTTAAAATGTTAATGCTGCCTTAATAATATATGTGTGTCAGTTTCTGTGGGTAGGTAAAATTCCGGCAGTACAAAGGTGTTGAGGATTTTTGTATTCTTCTTGGCCATAGGACATACCGTGAACTCTAAACAGAGGTTCGTTGAATCTCCCAAGGGATACTGGGTTTGGACTCAAAGCCCACACTGATGGAAACATAAAGTGTGGGACTATGTTACGCAGTGTATTTCTTATAAGGTGATGTAAGGTTTGGATGTTGGATGTTTTGATCATGATTAAACGCAAAGGGGCGCAAAGGTAAGCGCAAAGTTACGCTGAGGTGTTAGTTAATTTTAATTTGAGGTTGGTGTTATGGGGCAGTTAGTTACTCAGGTTGATGCTTTTACTAATATATGTTTTGCTGGTAATCCGGCGGCGGTTTGTGTTTTGTCTGAGTCTCAAGATGATGGCTGGATGCAGAATGTGGCTCAGGAAATGAATTTATCTGAGACGGCTTTTTTACTGCAACAGGATGATGGTTTTAGGTTGCGTTGGTTTACTCCTACTGTGGAAGTCCCTCTGTGTGGTCACGCAACTTTAGCCAGCGCTCATGTGTTATGGTCTGAGGGGTATTTATCCGCTGATGCAGTTGCTCGTTTTTATACTAAAAGCGGTGTTTTGATTGCTCAACGGTTGGGTGAGTGGATTTGTTTAGATTTTCCGGTGAATATTTCTCAAGTTACAGTTGCACCTCCCGCATTAACTGCGGCTTTGGGTGTACCTTGTAAGTCAGTGCTGCAAAATTCTCTGGGCTATTTGGTAGAGGTGGAGTCGGAGGAGTTGGTACGACAAATGCAGCCGAATTTTCAGGAGTTAAAAACTTTACCTATGGCTAATGTGATTGTGACTAGCCGCAGTCTTCCTGGTTCTGAATATGACTTTATCTCTCGGTTTTTTGCGCCGGGTTTAGGTATAGATGAAGACCCTGTGACTGGGGCTGCCCATTGCTGTCTGGCTCCATTCTGGCGCGATCGCTTGGGTAAAAATGAGTTTTTGGCTTTTCAAGCCTCCCATCGTGGTGGAGTGGTTAAGGTGAGTTATTCAGGGGGCGATCGCGTGTTGCTTTCAGGACAAGCAGTAACTGTCATGCGGGGGGAATTAATTACTTAAAAAAGTCCGCTTACCCCTACATCAAAAAACCCTAAGATTAACTTTCAGCAGAGCCACACTCCACCTTGCAAATGTCCTTTAAACAGCCAAATCATAAAAATCAGGTCAGAAGTTCTCACTGGCCGATTCAACAATTACCTGGATTAAGTCAGGAAGAACAGGCCCAATTGCAAAATTGTGGAATTACAACCACAAAAGACCTAATTAAACAAGGAAAAACTGCCCAAAGTAGGGTGGATTTGGCAAATAAACTACAGGTTAATCTTCAATATGTAAATAAATGGATGGCTTTAGCGGATTTAGCGCGTATTCCTGGTATAGGAGTGCAATACTGCGGTTTATTGCTCCATTCCGGTATTGGTTGTGTAGCACAACTGGCTCAAACACCCACCCACAGGTTACACCAACAAATTATGCGTCTGCAAGTCTCAACAATGCAACGCCGAGATTTGTGTCCAACTATTGATGTGGTAGAACAGTGGAGTCAACAAGCAAAAATACTGCTGAGTTCTCAGGGGTGATGTATTATTCCTTGGCTAACACGCCATTGAGAAAAATGTCGGCTAATCCTTCGGCCATTTGCTGCATTTCCTGGGGGGAAGCATCGGGAGCTATGACAGTATTGTTAGAGAAACCGGCGATCGCAAACATTCCTAAAAAAACCTTAGCCACCAGTTTAGCATCGGTTTGGCGATAAATCCCCTTATCCATGGCAGTTTGAAAGAAAGCTTCAGCCACATCGGTCATTTTATCAATGACTTCTTCTTGAATGCGATCGCGCAAATCTGGATGAAACTGGACTTCCATAAAACAGACCCTCATCATATCTACATTTTTATGTAGATTCCACATCCGGCGGCGCATCACTTGTGCAATAGCCTTATAACTACCCATTTCACTCAATTCTGTGAGCAAATCTGTTAAGATATCCACCCACCCACTAGTAGCTACTTCCACTAAAATGGATTTTTTATTAGGAAAATGACGAAACAAAGTACCCTCAGCAACCCCAGCTGCTTGTGCTAAGTCACGGGTGGTAGTACCATCAAATCCCTGAGAAGCAAACAACTTCTGTGCGGACTCTAAAATGCGGGTACGTGTTTGTGCTTCTGAAGGCGGAGGTGAATTAAAAACTCGCATAATAACTTATGGTGTGATCTTCGGAAGGCGGTTTGTATGATTATTCTCTAATATCAGGTACCAAAAACACAGAAACTTAAATACAAGGTTAACGCCCTGTTTGTTACTTAGCACATTTCTTAGATAATAGAACTTTAATTTTATTGTCGCTTATGAATCAGCCCCCTCGTTCAATTTTGGCTTGGTCATTGCGTCGGCTCTCGACCATTTTGATGGTACTCCTAATTTTATGGTGTGGGTTAGTGCCAAACACGGCTCTAGCTGACACTCAAACGGCAAATCCTCTGCAAAGAATCCTGCAAGTTCGTAAAAAATCATCACAGAAGAGTTCAATTCAACCTTATTTAGATCGGGTAATTGAGCAACTAACAGAGTTTAGCCTGGATAATGGGATGAAATTCATTGTCTTAGAAAGACATCAAGCACCTGTAGTTTCTTTTGTTACTTATGCTGATGTTGGGGGTGTGGATGAGCCAGATGGTCAAACTGGTGTAGCACACTTCTTAGAACATTTAGCATTTAAAGGTACTAGGCGTATTGGTACAAAAGACTACGAGGCAGAAAACCTATTACTAGACCGCCTAGAACAGTTAGATGCCCAAATTAGAAGCGCAAAAGCCAATGGTAAAGAAGATGATGCGACTCAATTGCAAACTGAATTTAAGCAAATACAGTCCCAAGCAGACCAGCTAATCAAGCAAAACGAATTAGGCCAAATTGTCAACCAAGCCGGGGGCGTAGGTTTAAATGCTACTACTTCAGCCGAAGCTACTAAATACTTTTACAGCTTTCCTTCTAATAAGTTGAAACTGTGGATGTCACTGGAATCAGAGCGATTCTTAGAACCTGTACTACGTCGCGAGTTTTACAAAGAAAAAGATGTAATTTTGGAAGAACGCCGGATGCGGGTAGATAATTCGCCTATCGGTACAATGGTGGAAAACTTTATCGATACTGCTTTCACAGTCCATCCCTACCGGCGACCGGTGATTGGTTATGAAGAGGATATCCGGAATCTGACACCCGAAGATGTACAAAACTTTTTTAACACTCACTATGTACCGAGTAATTTAACCATTGCCATTGTCGGAGATGTCGATGCGGCCCAAGTGAAAAGACTGGCAAAAATTTACTTTGGCCGCTATCAAGCCAAACCAAAAGCAGCAGCAAAGATTCCCGCTGAACCACCGCAAACACAAACACGAGAATTTACTTTAGAGTTACCCTCTCAACCTTGGTATTTAGAAGGCTATCACCGACCATCAGTTAGCCATCCCGATGACGCAGTTTATGAAATTATCGCAGGTTTATTAAGTAATGGGCGTACATCTCGTTTGTATAAATCTTTGGTAGAACAGCAGCGACTGGCCTTAAATGCTGAGGGTTTTAGTGGCTTTCCTGGGGATAAGTACCCAAATTTAATGTTATTTTATGCGATCACGGCTCCCGGTCACACTGTGGATGAGGTGGCCTTAGCTTTGCGACAGGAAATTGACAAATTGAAAGCTGAACCTGTGACGAAGGCTGAGTTGCAACGGGTGAAAACTCAAGCACGGGCGAGTTTGTTACGTAGTCTTAATTCCAATATGGGTATGGCCCAGCAGTTATTAGAAGCGGAAGTAAAAACTGGTTCTTGGCGCAATTTGTTTGAGCAGTTAGATGCAATTTCGGCGGTGACACCTGCGGACATTCAACGGGTCGCTGAGGCAAGTTTTACATCACAGAACCGCACAATTGGTAAGTTGTTGTCAAAACAAGGTTAAAAGAATGAAGCACACACAGGCTCAGGAGACGGAGAATGGGATTGAGAATTTTCAATGTTAAATTCAGGTTTGGCAAGAGTAGGAGTCTATTTTATAGTTTGATTCTGGTTGTTGCCTGTTTGTTGATCAGTTTTAACTTTTCTTGGGCGGCGACGGCGGCGGCTAAACACTATACTGAGTTAGCTCTGCCACCATTGCCTGAGATTAAGTTACCCAAAAATGAGCGGTTTGTGCTGGATAACGGTTTGGTTGTGTATTTAATGGAAGACCATGATTTACCGTTGGTAAATGGCACCGCTTTGATCCGGACTGGAAGTCGCCTAGAACCGGCTGATAAAATCGGGTTGGCTGGTTTCACTGGTGCGGTGATGCGGACTGGGGGAACTCAGAAGCATTCGGCTGATCAGCTCAATGAGATTTTAGAACAACGTGCTGCTACTGTGGAAACTGGTATTAGTGAAGCTTCAGGTATTGCGAGTTTTCAGTCTCTCACCGAAGATTTAGAAACGGTGTTTGATTTGTTTGCGGAGGTATTGAGAGAACCTGTATTTGCCCAAAAACAGTTAGATTTAGCTAAAAACCAGGCTAGGGGTGGTATTGCTCGCCGTAATGATAATCCAGAGGGTATTGCTAGACGAGAATTTCAGAAATTAATTTATGGCAATGATAGCCCCTATGCTCGCACTATGGAGTATGCCACCCTAGATAATATTTCCCGGGAGGATTTGCTGCAGTTTTACCAGCAATATTTTCATCCCAATAATATGATTTTAGGGATTGTAGGGGATTTTGAAGCGCAGAAAATGCGATCGCTCATTCAAGCTAAGTTTGGCGATTGGGAACCCCATCCCGAAATTACGCCACCCCAGTTATCCGAGGTAACGCCAGTTAATACAGGTGGGATATTTTTTGTGGATCAACCACAACTAACTCAGAGTAGTGTGCTAATTGGACATCTGGGTGGTCAGTTGGATAATCCCGATTATGCTGCGCTGGATGTATTGAATGGGGTATTAAATGGGTTTGGTGGACGTTTATTAAATGAGGTGCGATCGCGCCAGGGTTTAGCTTACTCTGTATATGCCTACTGGAGTCCTCGCTTCGATTACCCAGGAATGTTTATTGCAGGTGGACAAACCCGTTCAGATGCTACTGTGCAATTTGTCCAATCGGTACAAGCGGAAATCAAGCGTCTACAAGCACAACCAGTGACACCAAAGGAACTAGCTTATGCCAAAGAGTCTACTCTCAACTCCTTTGTATTCAACTTTGAAGACCCTGCTCAAACCTTATCACGGTTAATGCGATACGAATATTACGGCTATCCGGCTGATTTCTTATTTAGGTATCAAAAAGCCGTAGCCGCCACAACCGAAGCTGATGTGCAACGAGTAGCACAAAAATACCTCAAACCCGAAAAAATGATAACTCTGGTAGTAGGGAACCAGACAGCCATTCAACCGCCATTGACGCAACTAGCAGCAACGGTAACCCCCATAGACGTGACAATTCTCATGTCCCAATCACAGGCGCAGAATTAAAACTTAACTGGAGACGCGAGACATCGCGTCTCTAATCCCTAATAAACAACTCAAGATGTAAAACTGCTAACTCGGCAAAACATCGGTTTTTCAGACGTAACTACTTGATTTTTGTCTAGAAAATTCACAAACTTTCTTGACTTTTACCAATGAAATTGTCAAATATAAGAAAGAAATTATAATTTTGAGCATAATTCTGTCAAAAGCCTACTAAGTCTCACCGGAAGTATTTAGGGAGTTAATCACATGGCAAAGATAACAATTGATGACTTGTCCCCTCTTAAGGTTCAACAGATTCTGAATGAAATCACATTTGGGGAAATGAACAGGGTGGAGGGAAGTCAAGGAAGCGCTATCAATGAACAGTCTTTAGCTAATAATCTAGATCAAAATCTAGATCAAAATCTAGATAATTTTCTTTTTAGCTTAAGAACCCAAATGGGTGTGGTGATTGTTGGTGCTAGAACTATGTTCAATGAAGGACTCAATTCTTTGTAAGCCATTTCTATAATTAAATATTTAAAATAATGCTTGATTTTGATGCAAATTAACTTCAATATCGCTAAATTAACCTATAAATTAATTTATAGAATAAATAGCATCTGACATCTTCTTAGAGGATGTTTGTCAAGTCATGATTAGTGTATCAACTATTGTTTGACCCCACCCTCTCCTTGCAAGGGTAGGTTTTTAATATGATCTGTGAAGGCAAGACTAGGAAGACAAGGAAGGAAAGTTGACAAGGAAGATTTTATAAGGACAATGGTCTTTTAAGGGGCTATTTTTCTTACTAAAAATACAGACTTTGTACTGTTTTTCTCCCTTGTCAACTTTCCTTCCTTGTCTTCCTAGTCTTGCCTTCACAGATCATATTAAAAACCTACCCTTGCAAG
>NZ_JAQMTM010000098.1:0-20048 GCF_028331085.1 Anabaena sp. CS-542/02 | reverse complement strand
GTATTTTTAGTAAGAAAAATAGCCCCTTAAAAGACCATTGTCCGTATAAAATCTTCCTTGTCCACTTTCCTTCCTTGTCTTCCTAGTCTTGCCTTCACAGATCATATTAAAAACCTACCCTTGCAAGGAGAGGGTGGGGTTAAACAATAGTTGATACACTAATCATGACTTGACAAACATCCTCTAAGGCAATCTCCTCAAAAATTGTCTAACTTGAGTTAGACTGAGTAGCATATATTCTGATTCAAAGGAAACACAAAGAAATTTGCCTGCTAATAAGTGGAAAAACACAGATAGATACATCATGATCCGTCTGTGTTGATTTTTTGTGTTGATATGTCAAAGAGCGACGTGTTAAATGCCAATTCGATCTGAGGTTTATCATGTCTGAATTGATCCAAGCAATCTTAGATAGTGAAGAAAAAAGCGACTTGCGTGCCTTTTTGAGTCAGTTACGCCAGCAAGAACAAAAATACTTACTGCGTAACGATATCCTGAATGTATTTAAGGATTATTGCTCTAAGTCTGAGAAGTCAGAAACTACTGCGTCTGCTTCCCGTTTAGGGAAACTAATTTACTATACTCAGGAAATCATTCAAGAAGATTCCCACCTGTGTTTGATTATTCGTCCTAAAATTGCGCGTCAAGAAGTTTATCGGCTCACAGAAGATTTGAATGTTGAGCCAATGTCAGTACAGGAACTGCTGGACCTGCGCGATCGCTTCGTGAATAAATATCATCCCCTAGAGGGTGACCTACTAGAATTAGATTTTGGCCCGTTTTACGATTACACCCCAGTCATCCGCGACCCGAAAAATATTGGTAAGGGTGTACAATTCCTCAACCGCTATCTATCCAGCAAATTATTTCAAGACTCAAAACAATTGCTGGACAGCTTATTGAATTTCCTGCGCCTCCACCAGTATAACGGTGTGCAGCTGTTAATTAATGAGCGCATTAAGACTCAGCAACAACTTTCTGACCAAGTAAAAAAAGCCATCACCTTCGTCAGCGAGCGGACTAAAGATCAACCCTATGAAGAATTCCGCTTTGAATTGCAGATGATGGGTTTTGAACCGGGTTGGGGTAATACAGCCGGGCGAGTCCGTGATACCCTGGATATTTTAGATGAATTAATTGATTCTCCTGACCCTCAGACCATCGAAGCTTTCATCTCTCGCATCCCGATGATTTTTAGAATCGTCCTCGTATCGGCTCATGGTTGGTTCGGTCAAGAAGGTGTTTTAGGTCGTCCCGATACTGGGGGACAGGTAGTTTATGTCCTCGACCAAGCCAAGAACCTGGAAAAACAACTACAAGAGGATGTGGATCTAGCAGGTTTAGGGGGGTTAAAGGTCGAGCCAAAGGTAATTATTCTTACCCGCCTCATACCTCATAGCGACGGTACACTATGCAATCAAAGGCTAGAAAAAGTTCACGGTACAGAGAACGCCTGGATTTTGCGCGTACCTGTGCGGGAATTTAATCCCAATATGACCCAAAACTGGATTTCTCGATTTGAATTCTGGCCTTATCTCGAAACTTTTGCTCTTGACTCAGAAAAAGAACTGTTGGCAGAATTTCAGGGTAGACCTGACTTAATTGTGGGTAACTACTCCGATGGTAATTTGGTGGCGTTTCTCCTAGCACGGCGCATGAATGTGACTCAGTGCAACATCGCCCACGCTTTGGAAAAGTCTAAATACTTATTTAGTAACCTCTACTGGGAAGAATTGGAGGATAAATACCATTTCTCCCTACAATTTACCGCTGATTTGATTGCCATGAACGCCGCCAATTTCGTTGTCAGTAGTACCTACCAAGAAATTGTTGGTACACCTGATAGCGTGGGACAGTATGAGTCGTACAAATGCTTCACTATGCCGGAGTTATACCACGTAGTTAACGGCATTGAATTATTTAGTCCTAAGTTTAATGTTGTACCTCCGGGAGTGAATGAGAGTTATTATTTCCCCTACTCCCGCACTCAAGACCGAGTGGAAAGCGATCGCCAGCGAATTGCTCAAGTGCTGTTTACCCTGGAAGACCCTCACCAAATTTTTGGTAAACTGGATGAGCCTCAAAAGCGCCCCCTGTTTTCTATGGCCCGTCTTGACCGGATTAAAAACCTCACAGGTTTAGCAGAATGCTATGGTCAGTCCCCAGAATTACAGGAGCATTGTAACTTAATCTTAGTGGCGGGTAAGTTGCGTGTAGAAGAGTCAGACGACAACGAAGAAAAAGAAGAGATTATTAAACTCTATCACATCATTGAACAGTATAACCTCTATGGTAAGATCCGCTGGTTGGGTGTACGCCTATCCAAATCTGATTCCGGCGAGATTTACCGTGTGATCGGCGATCGCCAAGGGATATTTATTCAACCTGCTTTATTTGAAGCCTTTGGTTTAACCATCTTAGAAGCCATGGTTTCAGGACTACCAACTTTTGCTACCCAATTTGGTGGACCCCTGGAAATTATTCAAGATCAGGTAAATGGCTTTTACATTAACCCCACAAATTTAGAAGAGACAGCCGCCAAAATCCTCGCCTTTGTCACCAAGTGCAATCAAACCTCTCAATCTTGGGATGCTATTTCCCGGGAAGCAATTAACCGGGTCTTAAGTACATATACCTGGAAAATTCATACCACTAAGTTGTTATCCCTAGCCAGGATTTATGGTTTTTGGAACTTTAACTCCAAGGAAAACCGCGAGGATTTGTTGCGTTATCTTGAAGCTTTATTCTATTTAATTTACAAACCCAAAGCACAAGAGTTATTAGCGCAGCATCAGCATCGGTAGAAGTTTAATTAGTCAACTGTTCCCAAGTAATTGCTCCGACTATTCCATCTACTTTGAGTTTGCGCTGGCTCTGAAAAGCCTTGACAGCTACCTCAGTCAGCGCCCCAAAATTTCCATCCACTCGGGTCATATAGCCTTGAGAAACTAACAACCGCTGTAAAACTCTCACCACAATACCTGAATTACCAAAACGTAGAGTTAGCATAAATTACTCAGCATATTTTAAGTTATAATTAGTTCAGTTGCCGGTCATCGGACTTGCGACCACTGATAACTAACAATCTTGTCCGCAGGCATTTGAGTATCTGAGATAAAGCCTTTTTCAGGCTAATGAAGTACACATCAATTGCCTATTCCCTGTTCCCTATTCCCTGTTCCCTGAAACTAAACAACTTTGTACCTCACGAGCATGGGAAATGCTATATATCTAGTTAATCATGTTTGTAGCTGATCAATAACTACATTGTCAACTGTTGCCAAGTTAGTGGGCCCACTACTCCATCTACCCCTACTCTCCGCTGGTTCTGAAAGGCTTTGACAGCTGTTTCAGTCAATGGACCAAAAGACCCATCAACTCTAATTGCGTAGCCTTTAGAAATTAACAACCGCTGTAAAACTCTCACAGCAGTACCTGAAGTACCAAAACGCAAAGTCGGTAGAGATTGACCTGTGAAACCCGATGAGACCGCGGCTACTTTGATCCTATTGTCCGCAGTGATTATCCCAGGGTGGTGATTCCTTTGGCTAATTGTGATTGACGCGAGCAGTTTTTCTTGAGGTAAGTGGGACGCGGATGAGGAGGTTTCAGAAATGACATCTGTTGGGATAAATTCCGGTGGTGTGATTTGAAAGGGAGTGTTAACTAATTTACTTACGTTATGGCTTAAATGCTCCGAGCTACTTTCCATTTGCAATGGTTGCTGCTTCGGTAACCTATTCTCTGAATACACTTGTCTGACGGTTAATATACCCGTCATCAGCAGACCAATTTCGCTCATCGTTGTTCATTTTAGTAATAATCTAATTTCTCACTTGACAAACAAACCTGTTGTTAGTCCGGAATTCTTAATACGGAAAAATTACCAAAAGGTGTGTAATATTCTTTTGATAACTATTAATTATAAATAATCTCATATTCCAGTTATTATGCAAGCTCAATTTTGATTGATGATTGGTTAACCTAGATAAATTTACTTAAGAAGTTTTCAGTTTATGAGTATAGCATTATCTAATCTTATAGTTAAGGAAGTTTTTCTGTTAATTTTTGGTGAATTAATGCTCTGGTGTACCAAATCAGGTGACAAGGGTAGCAGAGCACCTCTTGAGCAAACCCTAAAAATTAAGCGTTACCAGCCTGACTCTGCACAGGGATCATCAATATTGCACCAGAACAGTCAGTTTTTTGGTTACCAAAAGTAGCAAGCAAAGGCTCTGGGTACTTTTAGGAATCCGGACGTGATCACGGGGTGTGAATTGAGGATACATTTGGGAAAATCAGATTCTTCTGGACAAACCCGTTATATTTAAACTTACATTATTTATATATATATGATCTGAGGATTTATTCTGTTGTTTTCACAGACTGATCAGATTTTCACTGATTGAGGGCGGTAAATAAATATATTCATCCCTTATTTGAGTTGAGCAATTATCAGTGAGCAAAGGGAACAGGGAACAGGGAATAGGGAACAGAAATTGTTCAGAAATCAAATATGAGTCCTATATAGTCAACTAAAATAAGTTAATATATAGCATTTCCCATGCTCGTGAGGTACAAAGTTGTTTAGTTTCAGGGAATAGGGAACAGGGAATAGGCAATTGATGTGTACTTCATTAGCCTGAAAAAGGCTTTAATAATCTGATCTACAGTATTTTGGCAGATTGTGCTGTCTCTAGATGAAAAAGAGATATGTAAAATAAAGTTGCGAATTATGGATAGTTTGTAAATTTTCGTAGGAAAAATATAAATGAAACCTCATATTTTCCGTAAAATATAAGGTTTAATGGGTAAGTAGACACTGCAGTATTTGACTGACATTGCTGAGATAAAACCCTCATATCTGTGGGTTAACGCAGATTTGTCAGTGGAGTCAAACAGTTTTTAGGAGCATTGGCGGAATCATATACTCATAGTTTTGTTATATACCGGATTATGGATACAAACCCTGTAAAAGGGTTTAAATGTCAGTGTTCGCCGCAAATGTAAGTTTTTTATTGGGATAAATATACATGACTTCTGCTGCTGAAAGGCCAGTTAGCCCTGGCTCAACCGTGAGATCACATCTGACTGTCCATGAGAACAACCAGATAGACCCGCTGAAACAGGCTACTGGTGTTTATGTGACGGTGCATGGTCATTTTTATCAGCCCCCACGGGAAAACCCTTATTTAGAGGCAATTGAACGTCAACCTAGTGCCGCACCTTTCCACGATTGGAATGAACGCATTCACTGGGAATGCTATCGCCCTAATGCTTTTGCCAGGGTCTTTAATGACCGGGGTGAGATAGTTGAGATTGTGAATAATTACGAATATTTCAGCTTTAATATTGGACCAACCCTGATGTCGTGGCTAGAACGCTACGATTTTGAGGTTTATCAGCGAATTTTGGAGGCAGACACTAAAAGCTGTCAGCGCTTGCAGGGTCATGGCAATGCGATCGCCCAGGTATACAATCATATAATTATGCCTCTGGCTAATGAACGGGATCAATACACCCAAATTCGCTGGGGTAAAGCAGATTTTCGCTCTCGCTTTGGCCGGGATCCCGAAGGTATGTGGTTAGCGGAAACAGCTGTAGACTATGCCACTTTAGAGGCTTTAGTGGCTGAAAATATCAAGTTTATTATCCTCGCACCATCCCAGGCCCAACGTTGTCGCCCCCTACCCACAGAGGATGACCCAGAGGCGGAATGGCAAGAAGTTGGGGGTAGTCAAATTGATCCCACCCGTCCCTATCGCTGTTATTTACAGGGAAGTGGCGGTACTGATCAGCAATCGCGCCCTTACATTGATATCTTTTTCTACGATGGCCCCATTTCCCGGGATATGGGCTTTAGTGATGTGGTTTATAGTTCTAGTCATTTTGCTGGACGTATCGGTTCAGCAATACGTGGGGATCACCGGCCAGCACAATTAATTTCTGTAGCCACAGACGGGGAAACCTTCGGACACCACAAGAAGGGCACTGAAAAAACTTTAGCCTACGCCTTTGTTGGAGAATTTCCTAAGCGCAATTGGACTGTCACCAACTTTGCTCACTATCTCAGCCTCAATACTCCCACTTGGGAGGTGGAAATTAAACCCGCCACAGCCTGGAGTTGCGCCCACGGGGTGGATAGATGGCAAGATGACTGTGGTTGTGGTGGTGAAGGTGGTGTATGGCATCAAAAATGGCGGCGACCCTTGCGGGATGCTTTAAATTGGCTGCGGGATCGGCTAATTGATGTCTATGAGGAACATGGTCGCCAGCTATTTAATGATCCCTGGCTAGCACGGGATGAATATATTCAAGTGATCCGCGATCGCTCGGTTGCTAATGTTAACCGTTTTCTGTCTCGCCATCAAACCCACAAACTCACACCAGCAGAACAAGTGGATGCTTTGCGCTTGTTAGAAATGCAGCGTCACGCTTTGCTGATGTTCACTAGTTGCGGCTGGTTCTTTGAAGAAATTTCTCGCCCGGAAGGTACGCAAATTCTCCGTTATGCTTCCCGTGCTTTGGAGTTGGCTGGGGATGTGGCTGGTGTACAGTTGGAGAAAGCTTTCATCAAACGCCTATCTTTAGCCCCCAGTAATGTGGATATTTTCAAAGATGGTGCGGCGATCTATCGGCAAATGGTGCAAACTGCCCAAGTGAGTGTCAAGCAAGTAGCTGCTCACTATGCTATTAGTTCTCTGTTTGGTAATCACAAATCCACAGAAAAGCCTAATTCTCATGGTAACCAAAAGCGGGTTTATTGTTACACCGTCCATGAGATTGATTACCACTTGCAACGGATGGGATCCTTGGCATTGGCGGTAGGAAATTTAAAGCTGGTGTCAGAAATTACCGGCGAGAGTGAAAGTTTAGTCTTTGCTGTACTGCATTTGGGCGGCTGGGATTTCCACTGCTCTACCCAATTATTTACCGGACGACGTGAGTACAGTCAATTAAAGGAAAAGCTGTTTACCTCTTTAAAACACGCGAGTGCAGCCCACACTCTCTTAGTGATGACGCAGCTATTTAGAGAAGAGACATTCAGCTTACAGAATCTGTTTGCTGAAGAACGTCACCGGATTATGCGCCTTCTGAGTCAGGAAACATTAACACGTCTAGACCAACTTTATACCCAAGTGTATAGAGATAATTACGGGGTATTGATGGCGTTCCACCGGGATGAGTTAGAAGTCCCCCAAGAGTTGCAGGTAGCAGCCGAGATTGCTTTGGGATCACGCTGTATGCTCATATTGCGATCGCTTGAGCAAGACATCACGGAGCCAATCTTAAGTTTAAATCACATTGTAGAATTAGAAGCGATCGCTACTGAAGCTAAACACTTACATTGTCGGTTAAATATTCCCGAAGGTAAGCAAATATTAGAACAACTAATCATGCGCTTATTGTGGCAATTATTACATGACCTCAATGGCAGTTTTGCTACCCAAATCCAATGTTTAGAACGGTTGATTGATGTTAGCTATCAGCTAAATATCGGCATTTCTTTGCACAAGTCCCAGGAACTATATTTTAGCTGTCTGTCCACTCAAATTAGACCTTTATGTCTGACGACTTTGAAGAATACAGAAGAAAATTATCAATGTCGTCAATTGCTGAAGTTAGGACAAAAATTAGCTGTTGATGTTAGCCATGTTCTGGGTCAGTTGGAGTAGTCACAAAGCCCTAATCTGACCTGAGGAGAAAAGGCGACACGGGATGCTTTAGCGTCCCGTCAATATTTAGGAACTTAAGGGAAAATACTAGACGTTGAGGGGATGCTGCTTTTCTTTCCCCGGGTAATCATTGTCATTGTTCACAGGTTTGGGATCTAAAAAAGCTTCTCTACCTGTAATCAATCTGGAACGACGATTCCGGGTGACATAATTCCAAGCCCACTGAATTACCACTACTAATTTAGTGTCAAACTCGATTAAGAAGTAGATGTGAATTATTAGCCAAAATACCCAAGCAATAAAACCTGAGAGTTTGATTAAGCCTAAATCTACAACCGCTAAGTTTTGCCCAATCATCGCCAAACTACCCACGTCGTTGTAATGGAATTGTGGCAAACTGTAACCTTGAAGTCTTCCTTGAATCAGTCCAGCTACATACTCCCCTTGTTGAGTAGCTACGGGTGCAACACCAGGTAAGGGTTTACCGGTTTGATGGGAGAAGTTAGCTAAGTCTCCCACTACAAAAATGTTTTTATGACCCTTGACGGTCAAGTCCGGTTCCACAATCACACGTCCAGAGCGATCGCATTCTACACCTGTACGATCTGCTAGGACTTTCCCCATTGATGACCCTTGTACACCAGCAGCCCACAAGATGGTTTTTGAGGGGATTTCTTCAACTTCATCGCCACTCTTAAAAGTAACGATATCATTTTCAATATTTGTCACCCTGGTGTTAGTTCGGATAACCGCACCCAACTTTTCCAACGCTGATTTAGCTGCTTGCGATAACTTGGGCGAAATGTATGGGAGGATGCGATCGCCCCCTTGCAATAGTAAAATTTTGGCCTCGGAAGTATTGATATTGCGGAAATCTTCTTGCAGTGTTTTATATGCCAATTCTGCGATCGCACCTGCTAATTCTACACCGGTCGGACCACCACCCACAATCACAAAGGTCAACAAAGCCTTGCGTTTTTCTGGGTCAGTTTCTCTTTCTGCTGATTCAAATGCTGTAAATATCCGGCGACGTATTTCTATAGCATCTTCCACAGTTTTTAACCCAGGCGCAAATGCTTTCCACTCATCCTTACCAAAATAGGAATGGTTAGCACCTGTGGCTACTACTAATGTATCGTAAGGGACTACCTGATCATCTAAAATAACCTCTTGTTTTTTGGGGTCAATATCACTCACCTTTCCTAACAGCACTCGTGTATTCTTACTTCTTCTGAATACGGCTCGCAATGGTGAGGAAATATCAGCAGGTGAGAGGGTACCTGTGGCGACTTGATATAACAGTGGCTGAAATAGGTGAAAGTTGCGTTGGTCAATGAGGGTAATACTTACATTGGCTTTCGCCAGAGTCTTGGCTGTATATAGTCCACCAAAACCACCGCCAATGATGACAACTTTATGTGGTGCATTCTTCCCAACTGAGACTACCATAGGAAATATTGCCTTCTGTTAAGAGCGTTAACTATTCTTAACAACTTTGTAACAAATTTATAAGATATTTTGCCGTTTATTTAGAACAGTTGAAAAAATAATAACTGTAGTCAAATTTACGATTTATTTGATTTACAGCATTTCCCATGCTCGTAAGGTACAAAGTTTTTTAGTTTTAGGGAACAGGGAACAGGGAACAGGGATTGCTAAGGATTGGGGAACACACAAAAAATAATAAAATCCAGTCCCCTCCCCTTACAAGGACAAGACTTGGTGGACAAGGTGGACAAGGTGGACAAGGGAGAAAAACAGTACAAAGTCTGTGGGCGATCGCACCCCCCAACTAACTGGAAGAGGTAGCTTCCATGCACCTGTATAATAATCTAATGATTCATTGCACATCCCAGATCGCCTGTTTTCCAGTTACCAGGGAATTTCATGATCCAGTTGACACCATCGGTAATAGAATTAGTTGAAGAAATTGTAGCTGTTAATCAAGCCTGGAAACTAACTGCTGACATGGGTGAGCATACCTCAGCCATAGCAGAATCACTCGCGGATTTAAAGAACCGGTTACAAGTGCGACTCTTACGTACTTATGCACCCGAACAGGTTTATTTACAAGTTGATACTTCTCCAGAAACAACAACCACAGAAGAACTTTATGGGTTAATTCTACGCCAACCCATAGGTGATTATTGGAATGCTGCACATCTTCCCGTGCGTGTAGCTCAACAGTTGCTGTCTTCTGAAGAAATAGCCAGATTTACAATTTAGTGGGGAGTGTAGTCAAATGATTCAAGGATTAATCAATATTTTTTGGCAGAATACTCCTTTTCATTGGAGTATTGTAATTGTTTTCCTGGGGGGAGGAATAGCCGAAGTTAGATCTATTTTTCGGTATAAGGATTCCATAGAAAGAGATTTGAAAGATACTGAAAAAAGTATTAACTACTTGGAGATCGAGATAAATAAACTGCAAAATTCACAGACAAATGAAATTACTTTAAACCCAAATGGACGATTGTCCTGGTTCCGGAAACATCTAGCTGGAACAGATACTGAGGGAGGTTTCCAACCCAAATTTGAGGCGGGAAAATTTGTATTATTACAATACCCAAGAATTTTGAATCCCTCTATTCCTAGCAGCCAATTGCGTTTCATACCTACCATTCTCATCGCCCTTGGTGTTTTAGGAACCTTTTATGGGATTCAGGAAGGATTATCTCAAATAGACCTGAGTAATATTAATCAAAACACCTCCAACTTACTAGAAGCTAGTGTCAATCTTCTAGAAGGTATGAAAACTGCTTTTTCTACTTCATTGATGGGGTTAGGATCTAGCAGTGTATTTACTATTGTCTTAGCAGTTGGAGAAGCATATAAACGCGCACCTAGTCAAAGATTACGCCAAAGATTAGATCAGATTGCTTTTGTAGAAAGTCCCACAAGGCTTTTATCTCGTTTTAACCTTGATGGAACTGAAAGAGCAGCAACCAGTTTAAGTAATGCTGCTGAGAGTATGAAGACCGGATTTGAAAAATTAATCCAGGTACAAAGTGAATTAAGTCCTGATGCTATTGGTGAAAAAGTGGGAGCAGTCATGTCTCCCATTTTTAAGGAGATCGGAAAAGAACTGTCAGCACTCAGAGAAATTAAACAGGATCAAGGTCAGGAAATATTAAGAAAGTTAATTGAACAACAAAAAGAAGAATTAATCAAACCCCTGATAGCTGAACTTACCAAGAGCGCACAACTGACTCAAGCAGCTTCTCAAGCAGTTAGTCAACTCAGAGAAGAACTGGGGGGAATTTCCCAAAGTCTCAGCACATCTGTAATGACTATCCAAAAATTCCAAGAAGATACTTTAGTGCAACTGCAAGAATTTGCAGTTAGTTTGCAGTCTATCTTAACTGAGTTTCGTTCTGATACTCAAGGAGTAATGGAAAGGGTATCTACAGAAATTCAGTCAGCTGTAACTGCAAGTGTTGAAGCGATAAATTCCCAGAGAATTGCTTTTGAAGTCAGTTCTAATCAAGCAGCCAATACTTTTAGAAGTATTCGAGAAGATTTAGAAACCGCACTACATACCCAAGCAGAAATAGAACGTCAAATGCTCCAGGAATTTCAAGATCGAACCCTGGCGATTATCACCACACAAACTGAAAGTATTACCACCGTTGGTAATGAAGCATCTCAATTAATGAATGGAGCCAGAGAAAACTTAATATCTACTCTCTCTAACATTGATACTATGCTGCAAAATACCCGGATCACTGTACAGGAAGAACTACAGCAATTCCGCCTGAGTTATCAAACAGCTTTACAAGAGTTCTTCCATAGCCAAAATCAGTTACTAGAAGAAACCCTAGGGGAACAGCGTCAAGGACTAGCTCAGGTTGTCAATGATTTACAGACTGCTTTTAACGAAGAATATCACAGACGCTCAACTTTAACCACACAAGTTGACGAAAGTATGAGCAGAATTGGGCAAACTGTAGAGAAGGTCAGTAATTTTGCTCATGTCACCGGGTTAACTTCAGGAGAAAGACTAGCACAAATCCAAGAAATTACCAGGGGATTGGGTCGAGAAGCTCATAGGATTGAACAAACCTATGCAGGTATGATTCAACAGTTAAATCAGGCTTTGGAAATAAGTAATCAACATTTAGTTGATTACCTAAATCAAGCATCTGCATCTGAAAATCTGTTTTTCACCCAAGCGGATGAAGCCACCACCAGAATTTCTAATCAATTACTACAAGCTGCTAATTATCTAGTAGCTGCAGAAGCTAATCGTCGTCATCAATCTGAATCATGAATAATTTTAGCGATTGGGAACCAACACCACAAATAGAAGAGGATAACTCTAGCGTTTTACTCGCCATTGGCGATATGATGTCTGGACTGTTAATGATATTTGCGCTGTTGTTTATTACCGTTTCTTTACAGTTGAGTGAAAGATCAGAACCCAGACGTAATGTCATTGAAGAACTGATGAATACTTTCAGAGCAAATAACGTGAAGATAGACCTTGATGAAAAAACAGGAGTTATTACCTTTAAAGAAAATATCCTATTTCCAGAAAATAGCGCTCAATTAAGTGCTGCTGGGAAAAGCACTCTACAGTCATTTATCCCGGTTTATAGCGATGTAATTTTCTCCAACCCTAAATATCAGCAAGAAATTACCCGGGTGGTGATTGAAGGACATACTAGTTCTAGTGGAAACGATAACGCTAATTTACGGTTAAGTCTGTTGAGGTCTTTTGCTGTTGCTGAATATATCTCCTCAGAGATGAAATTTGAAACTAAATCACAACTGGAGGAAAAAATCCTTGCTTCTGGAAGGGGAGAAATTGAAGCTAATCCAAATATTGATGACCCCAATGATAGAAAGGTAATTTTCCGGTTGCAGTTTAAGGGAGATAATTTGTCTGAGATTTTTACATCAAAATGATTTTTACAACCTAGATAATATGATGTTAAATTTTCGCACTTTATCCTTAAGCGATCGCCAGTCACCGGAACC
The DNA here is from genome assembly GCF_028331085.1 of Anabaena sp. CS-542/02. NCBI lineage: Bacteria > Bacillati > Cyanobacteriota > Cyanophyceae > Nostocales > Nostocaceae > Anabaena > Anabaena sp. CS-542/02. The sequence continues at coordinate 7,392 of NZ_JAQMTM010000098.1, read as the reverse complement.
AACCAATTTACTCCAGTTAGTCAAAAATTTCCGTAACAGTGGACAATTCCGCCAGCTTCACAACCTCCCTAATGTAGAAACAGATACTTTGCGTTCTTTAGAGCAAATTATCGAAACCATCCAATCCGGCAATATTGACGACATTCAACACATAGAATGGGTCTATTGTCTCCATAATAAGGCTGAATGGGATAGGCAACACCCAGAAATCAGCTATACAACTTCAGCATTAATCTGGAGAGCAGCAGTTAATAACTTAAGGCTCCAAAAAACTTTATTATGGCTGTTAGTTTTGAATCATAGCGAGTCACAGCCAATTATCAGTGAATCCTTAGTTACAAGTTTTTCTGTGTTTATCAGGGAATCAGGGGACAGTGACGCACAAATATTACAAATCATACAAGCCATCACCCAGGACGACTATCACAGATTAGCTTTAATTGCTAGGGACGAGAATTGTACACCCCAAGAATTACTCAAGAAATTTAATCTTCCATCAACTGGTAATGTGGTGAGTCAGGCTTTAAACTATGTAGTGACAATATTTTCAGACAGGAAAGACGAACCAGAATGGTTACTGCGTTGTTTTGCGCAAATGTCCCACTCACAGCAATGTCAGGAAGTCAATCGTTTATTGACAGCGATCGCCGCTGAAATAGGAAGCCGTTTTTCCTCAATCGTAGAATGGTTACGTCAAAATTATGGCCCCCGCACTGTTAATTCTCGGTGGAGTCAATTATCACCACAAGCTCAACTAGCATTACGTGAATGGATTGGTGCTGCTACTTGGGGAGATTTTGACAGAATGATTACAGTGTTAATCAATAAGTTGAGTTCACAGTTACAAAACTTACCACAGAATAACAGGAGATATCAGGAACTAAATTATCAAAGAAACCAACTAGAAAGACGTAAAGGGTTCTGGTCAAATTATAGCGATCGCTTTGAACGTTTGCGTATTTTAGTACCCGCATCAACTAGTTGGATTAGTCAAGAATTAACACGAGATATTGATCTTCTGGTCAATGATGGTAGTAATGAGACGGAAATTTGTATCTTTGACTTTGGGGATTGGTTTATTGTAGAATTCTTCCGGGGTAATGGCAGTGAAATTTTAATGTTTAACCGCAATTACTCTGCTAATGTGGAAGAAACATTATTTCAATCGCCAAAGTTATCTATCTCAGATATTCGCCGTTTATATCGTTTTGGTGGTGAAATTCATGATCATGTTTTCCTCTGGCAATATTATGCGGAAAAGTGGCTGAGAACGCAACATAATATTTACCCGAATGACGGGATAACTCGTTTTAAAGGACTTGGTTCACAATATAATCAATTTAGTCACACAACAGGTTTACCCACTCCTGCAGTAGATAAACAGAGAATCCGTGAACAGAAGTTAGCACGCTGGCGCCAGGATATTCAAAGAATATACCAAGCACTTGGTATCACCTTGAATAACTGGGGTAACTAGTAACATCTGAATCTAGATTACCATGGTGTGTTGTCCCGCACAACGCACTATTTTTTTTAACGCAAAGGAGCGCAAAGGTTTAAGATTAATTAGATTCAGCCCAAAGGTGATTAATAATAACTTTTAAAATTCTCAATTCCCTATGATATGGGTGGAGTCAGCAACAATCTATAGGTTGATTATGCCACAGCGGGTAGTTACAGAAGTCAAAAGTTGGTTTAGGCGTGAGAGAATTGTGAGTAACTTAGAAATTTTCCAAGACTTTATTGTAATTTCCCTATGCTTGGGATTATTCGGCGTGATGCTGATGAGATTAGGTGATATGTTTTTGTTATTTTTACGTCCCTTGGATTTACGGGAAGTAACATCTGATATCCTGTTTATTTTGATTTTAGTAGAATTATTCCGATTATTACTTGATTATATCCAGGAGCAGCAGATTTCTGTAGGGGCAGCGGTAGAAATTACCATTGTATCTGCTTTGCGAGAAGTAATTTTACGTGGGGTTCTGGAAATTCCCCGCGATCAAATTTTAGCTATTTCTGTATTTCTCATGGTTTTAGCAGGAATTCTCGCCGCCTTACCTTGGATATCTCGATTTTTTGAACACGTTAAACTTACCAGTGAGGAAATAAAGCAGTAGAAATTCACTGATATTTTTATTTCTGAATTAAATTCGGTAATTGGGCGATCGCCCAATTACTGATGATATTAATTATAAAATATTTTAACCAAAATATAATGTGTATTTCTTTATATTCAGTAAATCTCCTAGGGAAAAAAGCAGATATTTATCTTGACTTAATTAATAGAATATGCATGTCTGGGAAAAAGATGAGCGATACCAGATTTTTAGAAGTCATGGTAATTTAAGCTTTAGTTGATAAAATCTATGGACTAGCAGGATTACTGATATGCCTAGATCCCTTAATTCTTGAATTGGGGTAAAACTGTCCCTTATAAATTTTTAGGTCTACATTGACAAATGTCTAAAAATGTCAACTCCCAAGAGTTAAAACCTGATCAACTCAATGATCAACCTCCTGCGGAATCTCAAACAGCAGTAAAACGGGAAGCAGATAAACGCAGTTCAGTAGAAACTGGTTTATCAAAGGATACAGCATTTGTAGCTGCTCCTAGAGCCATTGAAGTGATTTTTGACCCCGGTAATCGCTCAATTCTGCTCTATGATGGCAAGAATCTTGTCAAACTAGCTTCTTTATATGCCTGGCTATCTGGGAATCGTAAACCAATACGTATGAATGATCAATCATCTGTTGTTGAAATTCATACCTCAGATGGTAGTTCTGAATATAATGGTACCCGCTATTTGATTGGCGAAGCAGCCTCCAGACAACCCCGTTACGAACGGGTCTACAATCGCCCTAAATTTGATGAATGCTTACTTTATCTGCTACCCTGTATCGGTAAACTTTTCCCCAAAGAGAAAGCTCTGACTCTAGCTGTGAAAGTCAATGCTACAGAAGCTGAACTTCATCAAAATCTTTTGGAGCAAAAGCTCAAGGGAAAGACAGAAGCTACTATTGATGGACGGGATATCTCACTCACGGTGGAGTCTGTGACCGTTTTTGAGGAAGGTTTGGGAGCTTGGTATCTGCTTAATGATTCTGAACCTCAAATCAAAGGCCACTATACAGGAGTGCTAAATTTGGGCGGAGCCACTATTGACTCTATTTTGGTGGATTATGATGGCTATGTTTTAACAGAAGCCAGTTTGAGAAGTCCTAAGGGGGGTACATTTGACCTGGCCACGGAAATTAGACGCGTCATTACAGCTGACCGAGCAGATATGGCTTATCTAGAGGCCGATGTAATTATGAATTGTCTGGAGTTCAATGATTATGTCATTGATGGTTATGATTTCTCGTCTGTTGTCAGAAATGAGATAGATAACTGGTTTAAGTCGGTGATGGGAAAAACTCAAGCTGTCTGGTCTACTTACTTCCATAAAATTTCTCGCTATATCCTCACCGGTGGTAGTGCTTATCTAGTTATTGATAAAGCTGCTCGTTCCCCCAAGTTCCACGTTACCCGTAACCCAGTATACGATAATGTTATAGGTCTCTATGGACGACAAAAAATTAATAGCTAATATGGATTTGGTCAGGAAAAAAATTGCTCGACGTAAGCTTCAAAAACGTTCCGGGTCAACCCATGTCTGGACTATGACCGCTACTATCAAGGAAGAAAATTATGATGTGGTGTTAACCGAAGGTGACAATAGCGAAACTGACAGCGTGTCTAAAGTCGTTAACCGTGCATTAACTTTGATGCAAAGATTAATGGACTCTACCCAAACCGATACGTTTTCCGAAGCTATGGATGTCGCCCTTCGACTGGTGAAGCAGGCTAATGTGTCTACTGTCAAGGAGTCTGAGAATGTTATCCCTCAAAGAGATAATCATTCCCACACAAACACTGATTTTGTTGATCCTGATTTTTTGAATGTCATGGGATAGCCAAACTCAGCTTTTAATTCAGGATAAATTACTGAAAACGTCGCCGAAAGCGGGGGTCAAGTTTATCTGTTTTTTCCTGATTACAGGTGAAACAGAGGGTCTGTAAGTTGCTGATATCGTTCTGACCACCACGAGCTAGGGGGACAATATGGTCAACTGTCAGCTTAGTTTCTGAACTTGTTTTACCACAGCTTTGACATTGATATTTATCTCTTGCAAATACGTATTTTCTCACTGAGGAGGGAATGGGAATCCGGGGAGTTTTATTCATGAGTTACCCTCAGTTCCGGAATCAGCGAGAATCTGCTGAAAATCTTCATTGCTAATTACAGGTAACAAGTGATCGTACAACTGCATAGATTGTAAACAGTTATTAATATGGGAGACTGCTGTGTTATAACCCTCAATTTTTTCTTTAACAACATTCAGTAAGCGTTGATTACTCAGAATTTTGTCTTGTGCTTCCTGTTGTAAAGTTTGTTCCAAATAAGCACGAGCTTGGGAGTATTGCTGTAGTATATTATCTTCTTGCTCTTGTGCCATGGCTAATAATTGCCTCTTGAGGATGGTGTTGATAGTTTGACGCAAAGATTTACAAACTGTCTGGGAAACCTTGGGTTCAAAATCCAACTTTAACAATTGTCTAATTGCTGGTTCAGCTTCTACCATACTTTGGGAATCGTAACTTTGGGAGGTTTGCAACAAAGTCTGACGAAATTGATATATAGAAAAAGTCCCCTCATCATAAAATCTCGGACTTTCTCGCACAAAGCGATCGCATTCTGCACTAGCTGCATTATCCAAAATCACTGAGACAGTTTTGGCGGTAGCTTTCACCTGTTCCTCAATCCCCCCATCATTACCTAACAACCGATACAATTGACGATAGTATTCTGATTTGCGAATCTTTTCAATTAATTGCCTAAACAAATTATTTACTAATTGTTGACAACATTCGCTCAAAATATCTTCTAACTCGTTTGCTAAATAATAAAATGCTTCTACTAAAATCGCTAGTAAAGGCGCAGTGGAATTGCGGGGATGGCTACGGGTAGAACGTTGATAAGCATCAGCGACGGAAAATGTGTTTAGTAATTCATCTAAACGCCGAATCATCCGCCCTTGTAGTTGGCGAAAATCAGCCTCAAAAGTATTACAGGAATTATTAATTATTAGGTTGACCTCTTCTGTGATGTGCTGACCAAATTCTTTAGATACTTGCTGGAGTTGCTGATTCAGCCGTTGTAACTCCTGCGCCTTCATCCCCTCAATTTCTCGCGGTTGACTATCTAGTTTTATGTATTCAGTTTGATAATGTTTTTTTATTTTAATACAAACATCTTCTAAATCATCAGCCAAATTTTCAAATAGCTGTGGGCGCTTTTCTTCTACCAAATATTTAGTAATCGCTGTGCGAAATTCCTCAATACCACTATCTTGAATTAGCTGATTAATTAAAGGCGTTCCCTGTTCTGCTAAAATTCTGACATAATTCTCATTGGGAGTTTCATAACTGTTTACCGAAATGCGAAAATGACTGGATGAGAGCTTACCGGAATTAGCACAGTAACGGTTAAACTCATTAATAAATTGCGGTGTTTCTTCTCTCCCATTGCTACTTTTAACGGTATCTGCAAAAACAGAATCTAACCCAAATCTATCACTGATATTTGTATGTTTAATCTGACTGCCGTAAAATCCCAGTAATCCACTGGTTTTATAAACCCTAGGAGCATCACGAAACTCTTTACTAATTAAGTCATCTAAGCGCTGCTTTAGCTGGGTATTATACCAGGTTTCATCAATGCGGTTAAAGGTGTAGAAAATGCGATCGCGTATTCCCCCATTGTCTCGCATTATTTCTAAAAGTTCCGTTTCCTCCTTGGTCATATCACCAGCAGCAGCAGGTTTTAATACACACACCACCGCCGATGTATCGGGATGTTGAATTTTGGCGTAAGTTAATTGTGCATCCTTTTCTACGGGTGCATCGATTCCTGGGGTATCAATAATCACGTTTCCATCTTCTAAAAGGGGATGATTGCAGTAATATTCAATTCGTTTTAAAACAGAGCTATTACTACCACGCCGCGCATATCCCGCAGCTTCCTTAAGATTAGAAAAATTAAATTGCTCCATAGAATATGTAGCATTCTTCATCGTATGAATATGTTGACGATTTGCCTCATACCCATCAAGTAGTAATATTAAAGCCTTCCCTTGTTTTGCTCGTTCCGATTTACTTTCTCCACCTTCTTGCTGAATAATAGCATTACAACCTTGACGCAGTAAATCAATAATTTCAGTTTGGTTAATATTAGCTGCTGTTTGAAATCCCAATTTTTCACATAAAAAACTGGCTTGTTCGCGAATTTCTACTTCACTTAAAAAGGTTAAAACTACTCTTTCCTGATCTAATGGTGCATACTCAATTCTGCATTCTGTACCTGTAGCGTGTCCTTCTGCACTGTATAGTAATTCCCGTTCTAGTAGTGCATTAATCAACATCGATTTACCCGCACTAAATGCACCTGCAAAGACAATTTCAAACTGCGGTGAAACGACTTTTTCCAGAGAAGTTTGTACAGATGTAATATCTTCAGAGCGCAAAGATGGCTCTTGTTGCAACAGTTGTAATACAGTTTCAACTTGCTCTTTTAAATTTTCACACTGGGTAGGGATGTTGGACATGATTCTTTATCTATAATTATCTAAGTATTCAGCCTATATACGATTCCCACTGAATCGTATATTATTTTTCCTATGCACCAAAGCAACTATCGCACTACAGGATAAGTCATCACAGACTTCACCGTGGCTATACCTGTGTTTTCCTCTTCTTTCTTCTTTTCCTTCAGCTGGGAGTTGAGCGCCTCCACTTCCCGCGAATAGTCCCATGTCTTCCTTTTAACTAAATATGCATTTACATCACGAGTTTTGATTTTTCCCCCATGCTTCTCAATCAGGGTCACCAGATTAGGCTTTAACTCCTCCAATTCCTGCTCTAGAGTCGCCTGCATCTGCTTAATTTCCCGATATCTGTGAAAATACTCAGACTCATCATACCCTAAATCAACTAGGGGTAACTCAGGCTCAGTTAAGTTTTTATTTAGTGGTGGTTGGAACTTTTGAATATTCTGGTATTCCCAGTCATGCAAATCATCTACATCATCCCCATTTAAGTAACATATCCACTGACCGCCATTACTTTTAAAATCCTCAGTCCGCTCATGGTTTTGGTGTCTCTGTCTTAAGCTACTCGTAGAAATACCAACATACCAAACCCTGCAAGCATATTAAACTAAGCCGGTCAGTCACCTGACCGACTCGTCTTCAAAACCGTACGTGAGATTTTCACCTCATACGGCTCCTCAGCAATATGGTTCTTGTCATGAATACCTACAAGACTTCCATCACTGGCTGTCTTTCTGTCGT